>NZ_JBSRLA010000013.1:0-70535 GCF_055149105.1 Desulfosalsimonas sp.
CCCTGCCTCTTTTGCCTTTCTTCCTTTGTTATCGGTTGGCCGGCATACTCGCATTGCTGCAAGAAAGCAGAGGACCTCCCGGGTTGCCGCACATTCACTGTGTCAGACATGCCATGGTCTCAGACCCCGGGGAGACGAACCATACCTTGCCATTATCGATACGGCCCATGTTGACTTCCACAACAGTTACTGCGTCGTCTCTCCCATCTAATCCTTTCGAGGCTCAATCCCTTCAGCCTTATGGCTTACGGCCTGCCTGCTCGCTGTCCTACGCTTAATCTCCGGGGTTACCCCCTTCGATCCAAGGACTCGCTATCCGGTGGCTGGCCAACCTTCCGGGGCGGGAGTCACACCCGCTTGAATGTACGACCTTGCCCGGCCGCACAACTTTTTGATATTAATAGAAAAATCAGGATTTGTTACGTATAGCGGCTATCATGGCTCCCGGGGAATGGCCCCCATGGGGTGCACATTTTCGATATATTCCACCGCGCTGCCATCAGATGACCATATGGCCATGCAGCTTAATCAAACCCTCTTGTTTTTTATACATATGCTTTTATTGGACCTTCATCAGGCCGGAATCATTATGTCTGAATAATCGGCCGCGCATATGCCTATACTCCAGAAATTGATCAATCGTTGCCCGTTTCATAGATCCAGCCGACAATATTGGCGCCTGCACCTATACTCAGAACATGATGTTTATTGTCGCAACCCCGTATATCAGCCGGCATGAAATGGCCTGTGCTGGAAAAATCGCGGCAGGCTTCGGTGCAATTTGGCCGCCATCCAATGCAAAAAAATTGATGAAAGATCCGTACAGGCCCTGTATACTTTGCTACAAAACACGGAAAGCAGCAAAACAACGGCTGATAAAATACAAAGGAACAATCCATGAAGGTTCTGGTGACCGGGGGGACGGGGTTTACCGGCTTGCATCTGGTGCGGGCACTTGTCCAGCGGGGCGATGACGTCACGGTTCTGGATATCAGCGATGGAGACCCGGTCGACACTGCCGGGTTAAAAGACCAGGGCGTGCATTTCATAAAAGGATCCGTGGATGATAAAGACATACTCAGCAAAGCCGTATCCGGTCAGGAGCTGATCTTTCATCTTGCCTCCGCGTTTAGGGATATCCATCAGGGCCCCCCGTTATTCCAAAAAATCGATGTGGAAGGAACACGGCTGCTGTTGGCAGCCGCCCAAAAATCAGGGGCAAGGCGCGTTGTGCACTGCTCGACCCAGGGAGTCCACGGCTCCCTTCCGGCGGGTCTGGTCCCGGGCAACGAGGATTCCCCAATCGCCCCCATCGACTATTACTGTGCCGCCAAGGTGGCTGCCGAGACAGTTTGTGATGAATTTATGGCCGCGGGAATGGATATTGTCAATATCCGGCCCACATCCATTTACGGCCCCGGAGACACCCATGGCTGGTTAAAGCTGTTTAAGATGTGCAAAAAGGGACGATTTCTGATGCTCGGCTCGGGCAAAACCTTCAACCATCCGGTTTTTATAGGCAACCTGGTAGATGCTTTTTTGCTGGCCGGAGATGTTGCAGAGGCCCGGGGACGAACCTATTTAATCGGCGATGACAGATACGTTACCCTCAACGAACTGGTAAAACTGGTGGGCCGTGTGCAGGGAAAAGATGTCCGGATATATGGATTTCCCTGGATTGAGCCGATTTACTTCCTGGCTTACATTATGGAACTGGCTAGCAAACCCTTTGATTTCGAGCCCCCGATTTTCAGGCGCCGGCTGTCCTGGTTTACGACCAATCGGGGCTGGGATATTTCGCGAGCCAAAAATGAACTGGGATTCAGGCCACGGGTCAGCCTCAGACAAGGCCTTGTTCATACCACAGAGTGGTACCAGGGCCGGGGGCTTTTATAAGGCCTGCCATATATTTTTTCATAACCATGCGATTATATATGCATTCCTCTTTATCAAAGAATAGGTGTATAAAAAAAGATAACATTATGGTTGTAAACCCATAAAATTTTGTAGTAACTCTTCTTTGAATTCATATCCTTGTTTTGATTTTATCCTTTCTGCCGGAGCATATGATGGATTCAAGCCCTGATTGTAAAAATCCCCAGCAGCAAACCCAGCGCCTGCAAAAAGAAAACAATGCCCTCAAAAAACGGGTAAAAAATCTCAAAAATCAGCGGGACACCTATCGCCAGCTCATCGAAAACCTCAATGAAGTCCTGTATATCACTGATATCGATGCCACGGTGACCTACATCACACCCAATGTGGAAAAAATCAGCGGCTACAGGCCTGATGAAATCATCGGCCGCTGCTATATCGACTTTGTCTGTCCCGAAGACCTGCCCAACCGGCTCGACTTTTTTGAAAAAGTCGCCTCCGGTAAAGGAGTGGCAACGGAATACCGCTACCGGACCAAAGAAGGCGGGTATGTGTGGGTGATGTCCAACGCCCGGGGCATTTTCCAAAACGGCGAAATCAGCGGCATTCAGGGAATGCTGGTGGATATCACCGAAAGAAAAAACATGGAACAGGCCCTTCAGGAAAGCGAACAAAGATACCGAAACATCCTTGAAAGCATTGAGGATGGATTTTATGAAATTGACATGGACCATAATATCCTGTTCTGCAACCAGGCCCTTTGCAGGATACTTGGCTGTTCCAGAGAGGAATTGATTGGAATGCCGGCCAAAAATTTCATGGATCAAAAAAACAGGAAAAAAATCTCCCGGGCCGTGATGTCTGTGAACAAAACCGGCGAGCCCTGGCGGTTTATCGATTGGGAATTGATCGGAAAGGACGGCTCGATCCGCCATATCGAAAGCTCTCTTACCCTTGTAAAAGATGACCAGGCAACCCCTTTGAAATACAGGGGCATCGCCCGGGATGTGACCGAACGCAAAATCGCCGAGAAAGAAAAACAACGCCTTCAGGCCCGGCTTCGCCACGCCCATCAGATGGAAGCCATCGGCACCCTGGCCGGCGGCATTGCCCATGATTTTAACAACATCCTTTCATCGGTTATCGGGTATGCCGAGCTTACAAAGGATCATTTGGAAAAAGACTCGCTGCCTCACCAGAACCTGGCCAGGATAAACGAGGCCGGCCTGCGGGCCAAGGACCTGGTTCGGCAGATCCTCACCCTTGCCCGGCCGATAGAAGAAGACGCCCGCCCTGTTTCTCTCGTCTCTATGATCAAAGAGGCCCTGAAAATGCTTCGCTCCACCCTGCCCTCGTCCATTGAGCTGGTGGAAAACATTTCCGACAATAACCTGATGATCAATGCAGACCCCACCCAGGTTCACCAGATGATCGTCAACCTGGCCACCAACGCCAGACATGCCATGGATAGCGGCGTGGGGACGATGACCGTATCGATTGAATCCACCCGGTTTGACAATAGCATCCAAAACAAAAACCCCGGTCTGAGACCGGGGGACTACGCTCATATCGCAGTAAGCGATACCGGTGCCGGCATACCCGAAAAACACATCAACCGCATATTCGAGCCCTATTTCACCACCCGGGAAAAAGGACTGGGAACGGGCCTGGGTCTGTCCATTGTCCACGGAATCGTCAAAAGCCACAACGGATACATTGAGGCTGAAAGCCATGTGGGCAAAGGATCAACCTTTCATGTATACTTTCCGCTTATCCGGGGAAAGAAACCGCAGCCCGGGGATTTAAAGAAAACATCCCTCCTGGGGGGTTCGGAATGCATCCTCCTGGTTGACGACGAACTGCCCATTGTTGAAATGGAACAACAAAGCCTGGCGAGTCTGGGCTATACGATCATTGCCCGCACCAGCAGTATTGAGGCGCTGCAGACGTTTAAGGCCGAACCCGGAAAATTCGACCTGGTGATAACGGATATGACCATGCCGAACATGACCGGCGACATGATAGCAAGGGAGTTCAAGAAACTGCGGCCTGAAATGCCCATTATTTTGTGCACCGGGTTTAGCGAACACATTGAGAAAAAAAACGGCAACCCTGAAATTGACGCATTTTTGCTAAAGCCGGTGGTCAGGGACAAAATGGCCGGAACAGTTCGAAAGGTGCTGGATGCGGCGAAAAATGAATCCTGAGCATTTCAAATTTTGATGCACCCGTAAAAAGCTTTTTACCGCGTCCGCTGTTGTTGCAGGAAGGAAGTCTGATTTTAGATGGCTGACTTGCTGGCGCGCCCGGCAGGATTCGAACCTGCGGCCTACGGATTCGAAGTCCGGCGCTCTATCCAGCTGAGCTACGGGCGCATTTCCGGGAGAGGATAAAATGGGGTGAGTGATGGGACTTGAACCCACGGCCCCCAGGGCCACAACCTGGTGCTCTGCCAACTGAGCTACACTCACCATATCTGACTTTAAACTCCATTCAACTAACAAAAAAACACTGCTGATGCAAGCCATTTTTCATGCCCGGGAGCCGGCCGGTCAAGAAAGGCCCGCTAAACTTAATGATTGACCCTATACGGGTTTTTGATTACATATTTATTTTTAACGCAAAAACAAGGAGGTCATGGTGAATCCGGCCACAAAGGCGATTGTTCGAATTGTTACCGGCGGTATACTGGCCGTTGTGCTCTCCCGGTTGTTTTTCCCGGAATCCGGGCCGGGATTTGCCGCAGGCCTGTTTGTGGCCCTTGTGGGCGCAGCCTATGGCCTGGAATGGATACACAACAGAAACAAAGACTAACAGGTACCCTTAAATTGAAACAGATCATCCTCGGCACGGCCGGACATATTGACCATGGAAAAACCAGTCTGATCAAAGCGGTTTCCGGCACGGACACGGACCGGCTGAAAGAAGAAAAACGCCGGGGGATAACCATTGAACTCGGTTTTGCCGCCATTGATCTGCCAAGCGGACTGCATATCGGTGTGGTGGATGTGCCCGGCCATGAAAAGTTTGTGAAAAACATGGTTGCCGGAGCCACAGGCATTGACGTGGTGGCTGTCATCATTGCCGCAGATGAAGGCGTGATGCCCCAGACCCGGGAGCACATGGAAATCTGCAGCCTGCTGGGCATCCGCTACGGATTCGTGGTGCTCACCAAGATCGATATGGTTGACGAGGAATGGCTGGAACTGGTCACCGAAGATGTCACCGATTTCATGGCAGACACATTTCTGGAAGACTCACCCATTGTCCCGGTTTCTTCTGTCACCCGTGACGGGCTTGACCAATTTATTGAAACCCTGGACCGCTACTGCGTGGCCCTTCCGGAAAGAACCGCCACCGGTATTTTCCGGCTTCCCATTGACCGGGTTTTTTCCATGAAGGGATTTGGCACCGTGGTCACCGGCACCCTGGTTTCCGGACAGGTGGAACTGGGCGAGCAGGTCATGGTCTATCCGTCTGGCATCACAACCAAGGTCCGGGGCATCCAGGTCCATGACCGGTCCGTGGAATCCGCCGAAGCCGGCCTGCGCACCGCCATCAATTTCCAGGGTGTTGACAAGTACGCGGTCAACCGGGGAGATGTGCTGGCCCGGCCCGACACCCTGATTCCCACCTACATGATTGACGTGGAACTGCACCTGCTGGAAAGCAATGAACGGCCCCTGAAAAACCGCCAGCGGGTGCGCTTTCATATCGGCACATCCCAAATGCCCTGCCACATCGTTTTAATCGACCGGGACGTGCTCGAACCCGGGGAAACGGCCCTGGTGCAGGTGCGGCTGGAAGGACCGGTTGTTTGCGTGCGCGACGACCGCTATGTCATCCGCAGTTACTCGCCCGTGCGGACCCTGGGGGGCGGCCGCGTTTTAAATCCCGCACCGCCCAAGCACAAGCGTTTCCGAAAGGAATCCATGGAGCGCATTGAGCGGCTCTGCGATACGGATCCGCAATCGCTTATCGCCTCCCACATTGAGATGGCCGGTTTTGCGGAACGCTCCTTTGCCGAGCTCAAGGTGCTCACCAGCCTGTCAGACAAGGCCCTGGAAACATCTTTGAAAAAACTGCTCTCTGACCGGACCATTATCCAGACCGAGCGCAGCCAGCGCCGGTTTGTTCACCAATCTGTATTTGAAACCTTTCGCAAGGATGTCACAGAACTGCTTTCGGCCTATCACAAGCGCCACCCATTGAAAGCCGGCATGTCCAAGGGCGAGCTTCGCTCCAAGCTGCCCGACATCGAGACCCCGCGGCTGTTTAACCAGATGCTCCATCTTTTGCTGAAAACCAACGAGGTGGTGCAAAACGATGACAGCGTGCACCTGGCCGGCCACCAGGTCACCCTGGAGACAGACCAGAGCGATCTGAAGGAAAAAATTCTCGGCATATACGCGGAAAAAGGCCTCCAGCCCCCCTACTTCAAGGAACTGGTTCAGACGCTGGAAACCGATCCGGCAAAGGCCAAAAACGTGCTCATGCACCTGGTGGACGAAGGCCGCATGATCCGGGTCAAGGAAGAACTGTTTTTCCATGCCGACGCCATTTCTGATTTAAAGGCCCGGCTCATTGATTTTCTGCAGCAAAACCAGGAAATCAATCCCGGAGAATTCAAGGAGATGACCGGTGCATCCAGAAAATACACCATTCCTTTGTTTGAATACTTTGATTCCGAAAACATCACCATCCGGGTCGGCGATGTGCGCAAACTGAGAAAAAAAGCAACAGCCCGGTAGGCCTCACCCGCACGCGGACAGACAATTGCTTTCATTCAAATCACCCCGGCCATTTCCGCGGCAATGCTGTCGAGAAACAGCATGCCCCGGGATGTCAGGCGGCAGCGGTTATGGCTGGTGTGCATGTGACCGGTTTTTTGAAAACGGCGGATCACGGGGCCAAACCGCTTCCAAAAATCGCAGTTGAAACGTTTTTCCAACATTGCCACATCAATGCCGTCTGACTGGCGCAAGCCCAGGTAGACGGCTTCAAGCATCATCTGGGAACCTGTAAGCCGCTCGGATGCCGCTGTGGGCAGGCAGCCGGCGGAAAGATCCCTGATATATCGGCTCAAATCCGCGTGATTCCAGAACCGCTCCGGCTCCGTGTAGGAGTGAGCTGACGGGCCCAGGCCGAGATAGGACGCATTGTTCCAGTATTTCTGGTTGTGCCGGGAGCGTTTGTCCCTGCAGGCTGCAAAATTGGAAATCTCGTAGTGCTGATATTTCTTTTCGGCAAAAAAAGCGTGTGCCTGCACAAACATGGCAGATACACGGTCTTCTGACAGGGCTTTGGTCCGCCCGGCGTCTTTTTCCGCCGCAAGACGGGTGCCCGGCTCATAGGTGAGCATGTAGCAGGAAATATGGGCGGGACAAAAGCCTGCCGCCGCCTCCAGATCCCTTTGCCAGGCATCCCGGCCCTGGCCGGGCAGGCCGTATATCAGATCCATTCCAATATCGGAAAAACCGGCCTTTTCTGCAGCCCGCAGGGCATCGGCCGCCTGGCGGGCGCAATGAATCCTTCCGAGAAATGAAAGATTTGCGTCATCAAAGGACTGGACCCCGATATTGATCCGGTTGACTCCGGCTGACCGGTATTGAGCCAGGCTCCGGGACTCAAGGGTGCCAGGGTTTGCCTCAAGGGTGATTTCCGCGCCGGGCAGAATGTGAAAGTGTTTTGCTGCCGCTTCAAGCACGCGTCCTGTTCGCCCGGGCCCCAGAACCGAAGGGGTGCCCCCGCCCAGGTAGATCGTATCAAAGACCCCGTCTTTAAAACCAGCCCCCCGCATCTGCATTTCCGCAATCAGGGCCGCCATGTAGGCCTCCATTGCCGACAAATCAGCAATGGAGTAAAAATCACAATACCGGCACTTGCGCACGCAAAACGGCACGTGAATGTAGAGGCCCGGGGCCATCAGATAAACCGCTTCATCATCTCGTTGATAAACGCATCCACATTATCCGGGGTAATGCCGTTTTTCAAACAAAGATCCTCGAGCTGAGACCGAACCCCGGGGTTTTCCAGATCATCTGTGCTGCGCAGCTGACCCAGCCGCCGGCCCACCTGGTAAAGCATCCTGTCATGGGGGGCCATGGCCAGAAAAGCCTCGATGACCCCTGTCATCCGCTCTTTGTCTTCCGGCAGGGTGCCCTGAATATCTTCAAACAAGTTCAGGATATGATCGCTTCTGACCCGGCTGGCAATGCCCTCCAGGTTCTGCAGAAACAAAAGGATTTCCTCCGCAGCCTCAACATCGGTTAATTTTTCAAACCGGCCCGCCTGATAATCTTCAAACAAGGGCACGCTGCCGGGAATGGCCAGGGTGCGCAAACGGATATAATCCGGATTGATCTGATTCAGCGCGTCTGCGGTCTCCAGAGCATGACTGCGGGAAAGCGCCCTGCCCCCGAGCCCGGGCATCACGTATTCGGAAAGTTCAATGCCTGCGGCCACAGCCTTTTTTCCGGCCTTGACATGCTGCTGCTTGGTGGTGCCTTTTTGCACCATTTTCAGCACCGCATCGCTTCCCGACTCCATGCCGATGTGTAAACGGTTTAATCCGGCTTTGGCTATGGCCTTTAACCGGTCATCTGCGATGCGGGCCACTGTATGGGACCGGGCATAGGCGGTGATCCGAACCACACCGGGAAACCGCGTTCTCAAATGCTGCAGTATTTCGATCATCTCCTCCGGGGAAATGATCATGCTGTTGGCATCCTGTAAAAACACCGACTCCATGCCCGCGGCATACCAGTTCAGGGCCGCGTAAAAAGCCTGGCGATCGGAATCGGAAAGCTTTGAAACATAGGCATCCAGATCCGCCCGGGAAACCTGACCCGCGGAATCGCTCATGCTGCCCAGGGCCCGGACGTGCTCATAAACAGCATCAATGTCTTTTTTGACGTGCTGCACCGGCCGCAGGGAAAATTTTTCTCCCTTATAGACCGGGCAGAACGCACACTTGTTCCAGGGACAATTGCGGGTCACCCGGATCAGAAGGCTGTAGGCTTCGCTGGGCGGCCGGATCGGGCCCTGCTCAAAACCCTTGTATTGCTCTTTTTGGGTTGATTTGCGCTTCAATTTATGTTCTCCTCTGCATTAATCCCATGAAAAAAAAACTGCTGCTCATACTGATTCTGTTTCTTGCTGCCGCATCTGTTGCCGCGGGCCTGTTTGCCCGTCATATGGCCCGCTATGCCCAAACGCCGGTCAACCCGTCCCTTGACCGGTCCGTGGAAGTGGTCATCAAACCGGGGCAAAGCTTCAAAGATGTCACGGCCATGCTCCGGGAAAAGGGACTTATCAAGCATCCCACAAAATTCCGGATTCTTGCAGTTTACCAAAAAGCCACCACCCGAATCAAGGCCGGGGAATACCGTATCCCGGGTTCCATGAGCCCAAGCCGGATCCTCCAACAATTGGGCGAAGGCAGGGTGCATCTGCACCGGCTGACCCTTCCCGAGGGCCTGACCATCCCTGAAACCGCCCAAAGGGTGGCCGATGCCGGGCTGTGTGAAAAATCCGAATTCACCAGGGCAGCCACAGACCCTGACCTGGCACGGCAAATGGGCCTTTCCGCAAAAACCACGGAAGGCTACCTGTTTCCGGAAACCTATCATTTTGAAAAGCCCGTGTCCGCAGAAACCATTGTGCGGGCTATGGTTCGGCGGTTTAACAGCGTTTTTTCGGATCAATGGAAGCAGCGGGCCGACGAACTGGGCTTTTCGGTCCACGAAATCGTCACCCTGGCCTCCATTATTGAAAAGGAGACCGGTGCACCTGAAGAACGAAAAACCGTATCCTCAGTATTTCACAACCGGCTGGAAAGGGGGATGCGCTTAGACAGCGACCCAACGGTAATCTACGGCATTGAAGACTTTGACGGAAACCTGACCCGAAAACACTTAAGAACGCCCACTGCCTACAACACATACAAACGCAAAGGGCTGCCCCCGGGTCCCATTGCAAACCCCGGGCAAGCCTCGCTTCATGCCGCCCTTTACCCGGCAGACACCCCGTATCTTTATTTTGTGGCGGATTCAAAAAACAGTCATTATTTTTCCACCACATTGAAAGAACACAACCGGGCAGTTCGCAAATACCAGCTTAACCGATAAACCTGACCCGGGAATACACATCATCATCGAGCCGGCCGCAAACGCTTTGCGCTGCCAGCAAATGACCACCCGCAGCCGCAATCATGGCCGCGTTGTCCCCGCACAATGCCAGATCCGGCACAAACAGTTTTATCCCGTTATCTGCGGCCCGATCCGCAGCCTTTTGCCGCAAACACGCGTTTGCCGCCACCCCGCCCACGATGGCGGCATGGCCGCAGCCGTGGGTTTTGGCCGCCAGGATCAGCTTGTCTGCCATTACATCCACCACTGCCGCCTCAAATCCCGCGGCAATGTCTGCCAGGTGATCCTGCCAGTTTTCATGGGTTTCAAGGTGGCGCTTAACCGCGCTTTTAATACCGGAAAAGCTGAAATCAAAGGCATCCCTGTCCAGATAGGCCCGTGGAAAACGGTATTTTTCCGGATTCCCTTTGGCTGCCAGATCAGAGATCACCGCACCGCCGGGATATCCCAGATCCAGCATCTTGGCCACCTTGTCAAAGGCCTCGCCTGCGGCATCATCCCGGGTCTGGCCCAGGCATTCGGACCGCGTATGGGAATGCACCAGATAGATGCTGGTATGGCCGCCCGAGGCCAGCAGGGCCGCAAACGGAAATTTCGGGGCGGGCCGGCAAAAAAATAAGGAATTTAAATGCCCTTCCAGATGATTGACGCCCACCCATGGAATATTGCGGGCATAGGCCCAGGCCCGGCCAAAACAGAAACCCACCAGCAGCGCTCCCACCAGGCCGGGACCCTGGGTGACGGCCACCGCGTCAATATCTCCAGGCCCGGCCCCGGCTTCATCCAGGGCCTGATCCACCACCGGGGCAATGGCTTCGATGTGCTTGCGCGAGGCCAGCTCCGGCACCACCCCGCCGAAGCGATGATGGAGCTTTACCTGGGAGGCCACCACTGAGGAACATATTTCAATGCCGTCTTTTACCACTGCGGCCGCGGTTTCATCACAGGAGGTTTCTATTCCGAGTATTTTCATGAGGAAAACAGGTCTGCAATATTGATTCGCCTGTAAAAAGCTTTTTTTACAGGCAGTGTTAAGTTTTAAGTGATTAAGTGTTAAGTAAAATCAACAAATTATTTCTTTATTGGTTGGCGGTTATATCCGTTTTAGGATTTTTTGATGGCGCCGTATAAATTGTGGCAGAGAATAACAAAAAGGCCGGGTGCCGGTTGATTCCGGCATTCCCGGCCTTGCTGTATGCGTTATGCGCTTCCGGGTTTTCGGACGCAGACTAGGCCGAAGCCCACCGGAACCGTTCCTTGTCGGATTTGCGGCGCTGTACAACTTCGCCGATGATCCAGGCCTTTTCATTCATGGCTGCGAGCCGGTCCACCACTTCCTGGGCGGCTTTGGCGGGGACAACCGCCACCATGCCCAGCCCGTTGTTAAACGTCTGCAGCATCTCGGCGTCATCCACGCGCCCGGCATCCTGGAGAAACTTAAAAACAGGCGGCACTTCCCAGGAATCCTTGTGAAGCACCAGGCTGCATGCCGAGGGAATCACGCGCAGCAGGTTTTCAGCAATACCGCCGCCGGTGATATGCGCCAGTCCGTGGATGGGCAGATCCTTTAGCAGGCGCAGCAGGGTTTCCGTATAAATCCGCGTAGGTGTCAGCAGCTCCTCGCCAAGGGTTTTTCCCAGCTCCGGCACGTAATCGTCAATCTTTAAGTTCAGCGTATCAAAACAGATCTTTCGCACCAGGGAGTAGCCGTTGCTGTGAAGCCCGGATGAAGCAAAGCCCACCAGTTTATGACCGCCCCGGATTTCTGAGCCGTCAATGATCCTGTCATTGTCCACCACGCCCACGGCAAACCCGGCCAGGTCATATTCGTTTTCCCGATAAATGCCCGGCATTTCGGCTGTTTCCCCGGCAATCAGGGCGCACTGCGCCTGGCGGCAACCCTCGGCAACGCCTTCGACGATCTGTTTTCCAACATTGACATCAAGGCTGCCCATTGCCAGGTAATCCAAAAAAAACAAAGGTTTGGCCCCCTGGACCACCACATCGTTGACGCACATGGCCACCAGGTCAATGCCAACGGTGTCATGCTTGCCCATCATAAAGGCGATCTTGAGTTTGGTGCCCACGCCGTCGGTGGAACTGACCAGGACCGGGTTCTGATAATCGCCGGTTTTCAGCGAATAAAGCCCGCCAAAACCGCCGATTTCCCCCATCACACCGGTTCGCGGGGTTTGTGAGGCGATTTTCTTGACTGCATCCACAAACTCGTTTGCCTTTTCGATATTCACACCTGCGGCGGCATAGGTGGAAGATCCCTTAGAACTTGACATCTTGTATTATCCCTGTATCCTTTTTGGATTTCGGTGGGTTCTTAAAAAAAAGACATTCCGCTGCCCCGCGGTCAGCACGAAACAAAACTTTCCGCAAAAATCCGCAGAAAATTTTCCAAAAACTGTAAAAAGTCTGATTTCAAATGGCGCCGTAAAATAAAAATTGATGGTGCCGTAAAAAGTCCTAAAACGGATATCACCGCCAACCACTAAAGAGACAACTTATTGATTTTACTTAACACTTAATCACTTAAAACTTAACACTGCCTATAAAAAAGACTTTTTACAGGCCAATCAAAATTTGACGTTTACGGGGTTGCTGAAAACATTTCAGAAAAGTGCGGCCGACAACTTAAAAAATATGACTTGATATCTGAAATGCAAATAAAAGTCAAAACAAAATTTTTGACAACCCGTGCCATGTGGTGTATTCAAACACAACATCGTCCTTTACACAACGGGTATCACAAACGAGGTGAACATGAAACCATTTGCCAGATTAAACCGTCTGCCGCCGTATGTTTTTGCCGCTGTCAACGAACTGAAAATGGAACTGCGGCATGCGGGTGAAGATATCGTGGATTTGGGCATGGGCAATCCGGATCTCGGAACGCCCGACCATATTGTGGACAAACTCGTGGAAGCCGCCCAGAAGCCCCACAATCATCGTTATTCCGCATCAATGGGCATTAAAAAGCTGCGAATGGCCATCGCGGACTGGTATAAACGCCGGTATGACGTTGATATCGACTACGAGACAGAAGCCATTGCCACCATCGGGGCAAAAGAGGGAATCTCTCACCTGATGCTGGTCACAGTCGGGCCCGGTGACGTGGTGTTTTCCCCCAACCCCACATATCCCATCCATCCCTATTCAGCCATTATCTCCGGGGCGGATGTGCGCTACGTGCCCCTGGGGCCGGACACGGATTTTTTCGAAAATCTGATGACTGCAACCAAGCACACCTGGCCCAAGCCCAAGGTCATGGTGCTGTGCTTTCCGCACAATCCCACCACTGAAACCGTGGATCTCGATTTTTTCCAGAAGATCGTGGATTTTGCAAAGGAGCACGACATACTGGTCATCCATGACATGGCCTATGCCGATATCGTCTTTGACGGCTACAAGCCTCCTAGTTTTCTGCAGGCCAAAGGCGCCAAGGACGTGGGCGTGGAGTTTTTCTCCCTTTCCAAAAGCTATAACATGCCCGGCTGGCGGGTGGGTTTTTGTGTGGGCAACCAGGAAGTGGTTGCTGCATTAAAACGCATCAAAAGCTATCTGGATTACGGGATTTTCCAGCCCATCCAGATCGCCAGCATCATCGCCCTAAACGGTCCCCAGGAGTGCGTGACCGAAACCTGTGATATCTACAAGTCCCGCAGAGACGCCCTGATTCAGGGCCTTGCCCGGGCCGGCTGGGAAATTCCGCCGCCAAAGGCCACCATGTTTGTCTGGGGCCGGATTCCCGAACCCTTCCGGAAAATGGGGTCCCTGGAATTTTCCAAAAAACTGATCCGGGAGGCCCGGGTGGCGGTCTCACCCGGGGTGGGATTCGGCGAATACGGTGATGAATACGTCCGCTTTGCCTTGATTGAAAACAACATGCGCATCAAACAGGCAGTCCGGGGCATTAAAAAGGCCCTTTAGAAGCAGGTTGGTGAAAAACATGAAGCAGATTCATATTGGAATTCTCGGACTCGGAACCGTGGGCACCGGCATCGCCCGGCTGCTTGTCGAAAACAGCGACGTGCTCAGCGCCCGGCTGGGCGCTGAGCTGGTTTTCAAAAAAGGCGCGGATCTCGACATTGAAAGGGACCGCGGCATAAACTTTGGCCCGGGTGTTTTAACAACAGATCCCTATGAAGTCGTTGATGACCCGGAAATCGACATTGTTCTGGAAATGATCGGCGGCATGGACATTGCGCGGCAGCTCATTTCCCGGAGCATTGAAAACGGCAAGCACGTGGTGACCGCCAACAAGGCCCTGCTGGCCTCCCATGGAAACCAGCTTTTCCGGCTGGCTGCGGAAAAAGGCGTGGCCCTGGCATACGAGGCCAGTGTAGGCGGGTGCATGCCCATTATTAAAACCATCCGGGAATCATTGGTGGGAAACCGCATCCAGGCGGTCACCGGGATTTTAAACGGTACCTGCAATTACATTCTCACAAAGATCACCCGGGAAGGCATGTCCTTTGAGCAGGCCCTGGACCTTGCCAAGGCTGAAGGCTATGCCGAGGCCAATTCGTCTTTGGACGTGGACGGTTTTGACACCGCGCACAAACTGGCCATTTTATCGGCCATTGCCTTCGGCATGGAGATTAACTACGATGATATCCACATTGAGGGAATCTCGGAAATCACCCCCATGGACATCGAATTTGCGGCCCAGTGCGGATACGCCATCAAATTGCTGGCCATCACCAAGTTTGACGGCCAAAGCGTGGAGGCCCGTGTGCATCCCACCATGATTCCCCTTGACGACATGCTCTCCAATGTCAGCGGCACCATGAACGCGGTAACTGTTTCCGGCGATGCGGTGGGCGACATGATTTTATACGGCCACGGCGCCGGGATGATGCCCACTGCCAGCGCCGTGATCAGCGATGTGGTCGACATTTCCCGCAGCATTGTGGCCGGCGGGGCCATGCGTGTGCCCGCGCTTTCCTTCCGAATGGAGCAAATCCGAAAAATAACCGTCAAGCCCATGGATGAAATTTTCACCCATTATTATTTCCGGTTTTCAGCCATGGACCAGCCGGGGGTGCTGGCCAAAATCGCGGGCATACTCGGCGAGCACGATATTTCCATCAAGTCGGTTCGCCAGACCGAACGCAAACTAAACGGTGCTGTACCCTTATATATCCTGACCCATCTGGCACGCGAAGCCCAGGTCAAAAAAGCCCTGGATCAAATTACCAAACTGGAAGTCATCCCCCATCCGCCGGTTCTCATTCGCATAGAGGCGCCCGAGGAAGAAAAAGCCCAACAGCAATCGTGAAGGATAATAGATTCATGCAGCACATGCTCTGTTCTGACCTGGAAGGGGTTTTTGTGCCGGAGATCTGGATCAATGTGGCGGAAAAAACCGGCATTGAAGAACTCCGGCTCACCACCCGGGATATTTCCGACTATAACGTGTTAATGGACAAACGTCTTTCCATACTCGATGCCCACGGCCTGACATTAACCGACATCCAGGCGGTGATCGCGGAAATCGAACCGCTGCCCGGAGCCCTGGAGTTTCTGGACGCAATCCGGGCCGAGCACCAGATTATTATTGTATCCGATACGTTTCTGGAGTTTGCCGGTCCTTTGATGGAAAAGCTCAGGCGCCCCACCCTGTTTTGCAACTGCCTGCAGGTCGCTGACACCGGCCGGATCACCGGCTATGAACTGCGCCAGGAAAACGGCAAGAAAAAGACCACCCGGGCCCTGCAGGATCTGAATTACCGGGTCATTGCATTTGGCGATTCCTACAATGATATCAGCATGCTGCAAACCGCAGACAATGCCTTTTTGTTCCGCCCCCCGGAAAACGTGGTCCGGGAGTTTCCCCAAATTGCCGTGGCATACGAATACGATGAACTCGCAGCCCTGATCCGGCAGGCGGTTTCTTCCTGCCATTATTAAAAGACCCGGCACCGGCCAAAATGCTTTATTTTCAGGTAAACGGACAAGACCTTGTATTCAAGGTGCACATCCAGCCCCGGTCCGCAGGCAACCAGATCGCCGGAGTGCGTGAGGATGCGGTAAAAATCCGCCTGACCGCCCCGCCCGTGGACGGGGAGGCCAACCGCGCGTGCATCAAATTTCTGGCAAAACAGCTAAATGTTGCCAAATCGGATCTGGAAATCATTTCCGGGGCAGGCAGCCGTTCCAAGAAAATCCGGGTCCACCTGGCAAATGACAAGACCCGCGCCAAAAGGGCCGATCAGATCCAAAAAAAGATTTGTGCCCTGGCTGGTAAAAAAGATGCTTGACAAGCGTGTTGCAAATCGCTATAAGTATTAATTCAACATTGCGGGGTGGAGCAGTCTGGTAGCTCGTCGGGCTCATAACCCGAAGGTCAGAGGTTCGAATCCTCTCCCCGCTACCAAATCAACAAACGACAAAAGGGGTTGGTCAGCCAACCCCTTTTTTGCATCCGAATTCTTTTCAAACTCAAACACCGATCAAAACCGCCAGTTTACCAAAACCATTCCCGGTGCCACGGCATCCGGGAACTCGCCGAACCATCTGTTTTTCCGCATCACATTGACGATCCCGACCTGCAGGCCCGCTTCCGCGGTTTCGGCAAAATTCACCAGCCCGAGCTGAACTCCTGTAAACCGGCGGGCATAATTTACCCATCCGGTTTGAACCCCCTTTAAGCGCGTATCCGCATAAAAGTTGATTGCATCGGTTGCATTGGTTCCCAGGTTAATCCATAAGAGATTTTGCTTTTTTGAAGACAATGGTATATAATTTCTGATTCGGCATGAATTAACAGACAAAATATGCTGTTAAAGCAGTCTATCGGCAAAAAAGGATTACAGGTGAATGAAACAAATCATGGTGGTAGACAACCATCCGGTAATGCGCCAATTTATGTCAACCCTGCTCAGCAAAAAAGGACATGACGTTATTGTTGCCGCCGATGGGCTGTCTGCAATCGAACTGCTGAAAACCCGAAGCCCGGATATTTTTTTTATAGATCTGATCATGCCCAACATCAGCGGAGACAAGCTATGCCTGCTGCTCCGCCGGAACCCGTGCCATGCACAAAGTTTTATCGTGATGCTTTCAGCCATTGCCATGGAACAGGAAGCGCATCCGGAAAATTTTTATGCCGACATGATCCTTGCCAAGGGGCCCTTTGACCGTCTGACCGCCAAGGTGGAATTTATCCTGGAGCAGGTTGAAACCGACGGGGGCCGGCAGATCAGGGGGCAAATCATGGGCCGGGATGAATTGTTTGAACGCCAGATCAGCAAGGAGCTGCTGGCATCCAAGCAGCATTCCGAAACCACTCTGCAGCACATGTCCGAGGGCCTGCTGGAGCTGGTTGGCAAAGGCAAGATCGTCTACGCCAACCCGGCGGCTGTCAGCATTATCGGCAGAAGCGAACAGGATCTGCTGTCCTGTGACTTTACCGGGCTTTTCCGGGATGCCGACCAGGCCCTTGTGCGCAAGCAGCTCACAGAAGCCGGGCGCAGTAAAAAAGAAATCATTTTCACTGAAGATCTTGCCATCAACCACAGGCGGGTTTCGGTGAAAATCATCCCCGTGCCCCGGGAAAACCAGAGCCGGTCCTTTCTGGTG
Organism: Desulfosalsimonas sp.; assembly: GCF_055149105.1. Lineage (NCBI taxonomy): Bacteria > Pseudomonadati > Thermodesulfobacteriota > Desulfobacteria > Desulfobacterales > Desulfosalsimonadaceae > Desulfosalsimonas > Desulfosalsimonas sp. The sequence continues at coordinate 17,619 of NZ_JBSRLA010000013.1, forward strand.
ATGATCCACGATATCACCGAACAGAAACAGGCCGAAGAGGAACTGCGGTACTTAAGCTTTCACGATTCCCTGACCGACCTGTATAACCGGGCCTTTTTTGAGGAGGAAATGAACCGGCTGGCCCGCCGGCGGCACCTGCCGCTGGGCATCATTGTCTGTGACATCAATGGATTAAAATTGATCAACGACACCCTTGGCCATCAAAAGGGCGATGAACTGCTGCGGGCCGCTGCCGGCACCCTGAAAGCCGCGTTTCGCTCAAGCGATATCATTGCGCGCATCGGCGGGGATGAATTTGCCGTTCTTCTGCCCGGCAGTGAACAAAAAGTGGTCAAAAACCGCATCCAGCGCATTGCCAGGGAAATCGAAAAGCACAATGCCGCCAATCCGGACCGGCACCTGTCGTTTTCCATCGGCCATGCCGTATGCACGAGCCTTCCCATTGACATGCAGGCCCTGTTCAAGGAAGCCGACGACAACATGTACAAAGAAAAACTCAAACATCTCCAGACCGGCAGCACACGGATATTGCAAAGCCTGCTGCAGGCACTGAAGGAAAAAGATTATATCCGGGAAGGCCATACTCAGCAGCTCAAATTTTACGTATCAAAGATAGCTGAAAAGATGGGGCTTTCCAGTGAAAAATCCCGCAACCTGCAGTTGCTCGCCCAATTCCATGACCTGGGCAAAGTGGGCATCTCCGACCGTATCCTGTTTAAATCAGATACGCTCACTGCAGAGGAATTCCAGGAAATGAAGCGGCATTGTGAAATCGGCTATCGCATTGCCCTGTCGTCTCCGGATCTGGCCCCGATTGCCGATTTGATATTAAAACACCAGGAATGGTGGAACGGCCGGGGATATCCCCTGGGACTAAAAGGCGAGGAAATCCCCATTGAATGCCGGATTCTTGCGGTGGCCGAGGCCTATGACATCATGACCAACCAGCGGCCCTATCAGGACAGCCGTTCCGCGCAACAGGCAATGGACGAACTCCGGCGGGCAGCCGGCACCCAGTTTGACCCTGCAGTGGTCGAGGTCTTTATAGAGGCCATCAAACCTTGATTATTGCCCTGGGTTGATATAAGCAGGAACTATCGGAGTTCTTCTGCTCTAAAGGCAATAATCAAGGTTTGATCCCATATCACCGGCAAGCATTTCTTCGATTACGTTTCTGTCCCGGGGCGGGGCAAAGTAGTAGCCCTGCCCGAAGGGGCAGTTCATGCCGCGGAGTTTTTCCAACTGGTCGATGTCCTCGATGCCTTCGGCCATGGCCTTGAGATTGAGCTTGGCGCACAGCTCCAGCATGGAGGCCACAATGTTGTAATTGGTCGGGTTGCCGTTGATGTTATCAATGAGAATCTTGTCGATTTTCACCAAATCGATGGAAAACTGATTCAGGTATTTCAAAGAGGAATAGCCGGTACCGAAATCATCAATGGAGATGGATATCCCAAGGGTCTTTAATTCATGAATGGTTTTAACCGCCCGCTCCATATCGTCAATAAACAGGCTTTCAGTGATCTCCAGGTTAATGTTTTCCAGCAGAAGCGCGGCGTCCCTGGCCATGGCCTGGATATCGGCCGCCAGATTGTTTTGCAGCATCTGCTTGACCGAAAGATTGACGCTCAGGCACAAATCTTTTGCTGATGCAAAGTTGGTCTTCCATGCAGCAAAATCGGCAAATGCCATTTCAAAAACTTTCCGGCCCAGAGGAATGATCAGCCCGGTTTCCTCTGCAATGGGAATAAAGCTGTTGGGCGGGATAATGCCCAACTCCGGGTGCCGCCACCGCACCAGGGCCTCCACCCCGTAGAGGCGGTTTGTGGCAAGATCCATCAGGGGCTGATACTGCACGAAAAACTCGCCCTTCTGAATGCCGGACTGCAGATGATTTTCCAGGACCAGACGGCGCTCAATCTCCCGGTCCTGAATCTGGTGAGCATAGATCACCTGGTTTCGGCCCTGGCGCTTGGCCTCATACATGCTCATGTCCGCCAGCCGGACCGCATCAGCGTGCTCCACCTGATTTTCACTGCTGATCAACACCCCCATGCTCAGGGTCATGACAACTTCATGACCGGCAACCCCCAGGGGGAGGCGGAACTGATCCAGGATGCGCCGGATGACAATATCGCAGCAATTCTGATCCTGGATGTCCTCAAGAAGGATCAGAAATTCGTCGCCCCCGAACCGGGCCACGGTATCAAGTTCGCGAACGCTTGAGGCAAGCCGCTGGCCCACCTTGACAAGCAAATCATCGCCCACGTTATGCCCCATGGTGTCATTGATGGACTTGAACCGATCCAGGTCGATAAAAACAATGGCATAGTTGTAATCCGGATACCGTTTCTTTTTCTTAATTGCCTGATTGAGCCGGTCCCGGAAAAGGATCCGGTTGGGCAGCCGGGTGAGCGGGTCATGAAACGCCTGAAACTGAAGCTGTTTTTCCGCCTCCTTGATGGGCGTGATATCGGCAAATGAGACAATGTATTGGTTTTCAAGACCCAGGGGCGAAATTTTGAGAAAAACGGTCTTTTGCTCCTGGTTCCGATTTTCAAACCTGTATTCCGGTGCAGCGTCTGAATGATCTTTTTCAGCGGTTTCCAGAATCCTGGCAAAACCGGTGCGGCCTTCGCAGGCCAGAAACTCGGCAATGTTGCGCCTGCCTGAAAGCGCTTCCCGCTCCCACCCCGAGAAAGCCGCAAACTGGCTGTTAACATGAACAATGGTTCCCTTCTGGTCAACCACGATGGTGGGATTGCCGGTATTTTCAAATGTATTTCGGTAAAGGACTTCAGACTTGGACACCTGGAGGTTTTTTTCCACCAGTTCTTCGTTTTTCTGCCGGATCAGTTGATAGAGCTCAAAGTTTTCCAGGGCATATCCCGTGGCCTTGATAATAATCGTGGTGATCTTGTCCACAATGCCTTTTTCCAGGACGCCGGTTTTGACAAAACAGAAAAAAACACCATAAATTTTCGAGGTGGTGGCAGCGGCATGGATCAATACCTTGTATTCGCCGTCATGGCTGCGGACGGTCTGGGTCCGTTTTTCCCGAAACGCCAGGGCCACAACCCCCCGGTCAATCAGATCCTCCACTGTCCGGTCGACGTAATCCGCCCGGCCCGGATCATCGAGATGTTCCAGAGCAATATCAAAGTGGGTTTCGTTAACCGCATAAAAGGCATAAAACTCTATGGCCACCATCTGCCGCAAGCCCTGCAATGAGCGTTCAATTATATCCTTGCGGTTTTTGAACTTGGTCACAGAGGTCTGATAGTCGCCCAGGGAAGCGCAAAGTTCCAGCGCCTCCATGGCATTTCTGGAAATGGCTTCAAGCCGCTCACCAGCGGTCAAATCCATGGCCTTATTCAATTCGTCCATAAATAATCTCAAATATGTCAGCGAGTTGAAAATCAATTTCATGGGCCATGGTATGCAGGATCTCAGGATCAAGATTCAGATTCTCAGATACCTCCGGTTCCATGACAGGGACAAAAAACTCGCCGCTGTTTCCGATTTCCAGGGCATTGACAATAATATCGGCCAGATTGACAATGGCGGCTTCAAAAAAGGAATTCTGGGTTGCGGGAAAATGATGGTACTGGATCATGTTGACCAGCCGGTCCGGAAGGTTCCAGTGCCGCGCAAGGGCTGCGCCGATATGGGAATGATCCGAGCCGAAAACCTCTTCTTCGGCTGTAAAAAGAAACAGCTCCTCGCGTTTTACCTGTCTGAATATCTGAAAATACTGCTCCGGCAGGTTCTGGACCAGAATCAGGCGGCCGATGTCATGGAGAAGTCCGGCCACAAAAAACCGCTCCGCCTCGATGCGCTGGGGAAAGTAGCTGGATACCAGCCGTGCTGCGGTTCCGCAGGCAATGCTGTGCTCCCAGAAAGAGGCCATGTTAATGAGCCGGGAAGGAATGTTTTTAAACAGCGAAACGGCTGAAACCCCGCTGACAATGGTCATCAGCTGGTTGGTCCCGACCAGTGCCAGGGCCCATGTCAGTGTATCCACTTTTTGACGAAGACTGTAGAAACTGCTGTTGACCAGCTGCAGCACCTTGGCCGAAAGGGTGGTATCCTTGCTCACAATGCCGGCAATGTCATCCAAAGAGGCATCCGGGTTATTGATGGCCGAAATGGTCTTGTAGTAAATATCCGGCAGAGTCCCCAGGCGCAGGGTTCTGTGGATCAGACTTTCCACGTTGACCTTCTGCGGGCGTGCGCGCACAGGCTTTCTTCCTGAATCCGGCCGGTCCTGCAGGTGCTTGTATCCGGCCCCGGCATTTGGGTTGTTAAACAGCCGCCGGGCTTTTCGATCCACGCTGAGCTGAAACAAGCCAGCCACAAAGGGATCATTTAAATCATTGAACTGAAACCGGTACCGGACAACATCTTCCGCCTTCTTCCGGATTTCCTCCGGTACATGCGGGTCAGCTCCCGGTTGGGAGCCGGAAGCCTCATCCGGAAGGCGCACATGCACATCGCCCACCCCCCAGATCTTAAAAATCCGGATGAGTTTGTCATTGACCTTCTGCCCCGAAGGCGCAAGCAGCCGGCCGGCCGCATCCTTGACGTCCCGGGCGAGGATCATTCCCGGCACCAGTTTATGAGCGCTTGTTTTTTCCATCTTTGGAAGAACAATCATCCTTTTTGGCGTTCAACAGCTCGTAGCCTTCATTTATCAGGGCCATGGCGCGTTTGTCGCCGCCTTTGTCCGGGTGGAACTTTTTGGCCATACACCGGCGTTTCCATCCCAGGTCCGCGGCTTCATCAATAACCGAATCGAGGTTGTAGAGATTTTTAAATGCTGCCGCCTTTTCATGATAGCCCATGTATTGGACCTGCTGAAAAAAAGTGGGCGGCAGACTTTCAATATACCGGGCAAAGCGCCGCTTGCTGATTTCTTCCCGCAGAGACTGGCTGGTCACATACCGGACCACAAATTCCAGAATGCTGCGCTTGTCAAACCGGCTGAAACGGCCCAGGGCCTCGAACTGTTCCATGGTATCGGCATCCTGTATCCAAAGGATGCAGCAATCCCGGCTGGCCGCGCTCCAGGTGACCCTGAAGTTATAGTTGTCTATGGCGATCTCGGTCAGGATCTCGTCATCAGGGCAATTCATTGCTTACCTTCCGGTAGCCTGCTGGGTTGATTCATTCCGGGACCGATTCAAGCGCCCAGAACATCAAGCAGGGGTGATTGAGCGGCCCGGGTTTCGATCAGGTGAATCATTTTTACCAGATCCTCCGGGTCCAGGTCAATTTCTTCTTCAATTTCAGGTGCCTGATTAATCTTGTAATTCCCCCCCTGCCCCAGCCCCCCGGCATTGACCACCCTGTCAGACAACCCGCAGACCTGAACCAGCTCCCTGTATCTTTCCTCTGCCATAGATGGATCATGATGCCACCGGATCACTGAAATCAGGCTTTGGGCCAGATTCCATTTCCGGGCCAGCCAAGCCCCGGCCTGGCAATGATCGGCTCCCATGACCCGGTGCTCTGCCACAGACAGGCAAATTCCCTCTTTTTTACTGATTTCAATGGCTTCGGAAAACTGATCATGAAAATGCTGCTCAAAAACGATCTTTCCCATGTCATGGAGCAAACCGCACACATGAAGTACATCCGGGGCAATGTGTACCCTTGCAAACTGTGGAATCCAGGTGCACAAAACTTCTGCGGCAATGCCGGCGGCAATGCAGTGCCGCCAGAACCCTGCCCGATCCAGGGCCGGCCTGCTGCCCGGAGCAAAGGTGGAAAATACCGCAGCAGACATGGCAATGTTGCTCACCGCCCGGAAACCCAGCCGGACAATGGCCGGGCGAAGGGAAACGGTTTCCTCCACGCCGAGATACATGGAGGAATTGACCACTTTCATGATACGGGCCGTGATGGCCGGATCATCCTCGATAATGGCCGCGATCTGGCCGGCATCGACTTCCGGATCCTGCAGCGCGGTGCCCAGGTTCTCGATGACCGCCGGCAGAGTCGGCAGATTCCGGATGGATTCGAGCCGCTTGATCAATTGACGCTGCATGGGGTTATTCCATTTCGTATTGTCGTGCCGGTTTGGTTTATTCAAAAACGTCTGATTCAGTTTTTTTCATTAACACACTGAATGATTTTTTCCGGAATCCGGCTCAAAGGCAGCACGGTTTCAGCCGCCCCCAGAGCAATGGCCTCCTTGGGCATGCCGAACACCACGCAGCTCTGCTCGTCCTGAGCAATGGTGCGGGCAGAACTGTTGCGCATCTCCAGCAGACCGGACGCGCCGTCCTTGCCCATACCGGTCAAAATCACACCCAATGCGTTTCTGCCAGCCGCCCGGGCCACTGATTTAAACAAAACTTCAACGCTTGGCCGATGTCCGCATACCAGCGGCCCGCTGCGGGTCTGCACATAAAACCGTGCACCGCTGCGCTGCAAAAGCAGATGATAATTGCCCGGGGCAATCAGGGCCGTACCCGGCAGCACCGAATCGTTGTTTTTGGCCTCGCGCACCTCCACTGCGCACAGCTGATTTAACCGCTGGGCAAGGGAAGCGGTGAACTGCTCCGGCATGTGCTGGACGATCACGATGCCCGGAGCGTTTCCGGGCATGCGGGTCAAGACTTCCTGAATAGCCTGAGTCCCGCCGGTGGAGGCACCAATGGCAATCACCGTGTCAGTCATTTTTGCCTGGGTGATCCGAATCTGGGGGCGGCCGGCACCAGCCTCGGCATGGCGGACCCCGGTATTTTTCACTTCTGCCCGGGCCGCTGCCCGAATTTTTTCGATCAGGGCCTCGGACATATTGTTGACCGAAAGGGCCGATCCCGGCTTGCACATCACATCCACAGCCCCGGCATTCATGGCCTCCACTGCCAGTTCCCCCCCCTGGGGGGTCAGCGAGGAAACAATGATAACCGGGATGGGCAAATGCTTCATGAGTTTTTTCAAAAAGGAAAGACCGTCCATGCGCGGCATTTCCATGTCCAGCAGCACCACATCCGGCCGCAATTCCACGATCTTGTCCCTTGCCACGTAAGGATCCGGGGCCGTTGCCACCACGTCAATATCTTCAGCCCGGGACAGTTCCCGGGACAGGACCTGGCGAACAATGGCCGAGTCATCCACGATAATTACCCTGATCATATTGGTTTATCCGCAAACATTACAGTTTTTGTTTAAGTCCGCTTACGCGTCCAGGAACAGCCGAACCAGCATGGGCGATTCATCCACCCGCAGAAACAAATGACGGCCGCCTGCTGCCAGCTCGTTCCATTCCGGTTCCGACAGGGTTCGGGTCTCGGGAATGGACAAGTCAAAGACTTCGTCCGTACCGAATTTTTCCGCCAGCAGATAGCCGCAGGCCACATTCAAGACCTCTGTAATTGCCTGTTCCGCCGCATCATCAGGAAGCTCCTCGCGACCTGTGCCCAGAATATTCTCCGCCAGTTCCTCGCAAAGATCCTCGGGTGCCGCGGCTTCCAGCCGACCCTGATGATCCCGTCCGGAAAACGAAATCTGCGCAAGCAGACACGGGCAACACTCCGAGTCCGGCTCGGGCGGGTCGTCATCGGCATCCACGAACATGAAGGCAAAGTCCTCAAACACCGAGGAAAACACCTGCAGCAGCATTGCGCTGTCATTGGTATCCATAGTTTACGCTCCGATATTAGCGGTTATTGCAGCAATTCCTTGACCACCCGGGCAAATTCCTCGGGCACAAAAGGCTTTTGCAGATACGCCCTGATTCCCATGGATTTGAGATGGTCGATTCTATCCCGGCTCCGCTCCGTGGAAATCACCACCACCGGAATGGTGGTGAGCAAGTCCTTTTTGTTCATTTCCTCGATCATCTCGATGCCGTTCATCACAGGCATGTTGATATCTGCAAAAACAATATCAATCCAGTTTTCATCGAGCTGCTCCAGGGCCTGTTTGCCGTTTTCGGCATAGTAATACCCGGAGATATCCAGATCCGATATGCCCAGGGTCTTGGCCACCATCTTCCGGATGATCACGGAATTGTCGACAATCAGCACATTATAGCCCATACTGTTGACTCTCTGGTTTGTTACGTTAAAATGTTTTCCAGCTCCCGCATTTTATCAAGGGTCTTGCTGGCGGTATATTCCAGATGATGCTTTTTCAAACCCAGCGCTCTGACCGGTTCGGCAGATACGCTGAATTGCAAACCGTAAATGCCCGTGCCGACCCCTTCTGAAAGGGCGAGCATATCTCCCAGATGAACCAGGTAAACAAGGGAGTGATTCTCTTCTGCCTCGTTCGGGGCGTGATGCCAGCGCACGGCCGCAGCCATTCCCGCTCCCAGATTCCATCGCTCCAGGATGCGGGCGCCGGCCTCGGCATGATCCATGCCCAGGACCTCTTTTTCGGCCTGATCAAAGGCCATGGACTGCTCGTCCATGACCCGCCCGAAACGCTCGTGCTGCTCTGCGATAAAGGGATCGAGCAGAAGCAGGCCAATATCGTGGAGCAGCCCTGCGGTAAAGACCGTGTCCACATCTTTCATGCCCAAAAGCGCAGCCAGTTCCTGGGCGGCCACGGCCGTCCAGATGGAGTGCCGAAGCAGTTCATTGGCTTCCAGGCCGTATCCGGGCAGGGCCGGCACCAGGCGCCCGGATACGTTGAGGGAAAGCACCAGCTCAAAAATCCGGCGGGTGCCCAGCCGCACCAGGGCCGCCTGAAGAGAGGCCACCTCCTGTACTGCGCCGAAATAGACCGAGTTGGCCAGTTTGAGCACGTTGGCGGTCAGGCCGGGATCATACTGAATGGTGTCGCGGATGACTTTAAAGTCCACGTCCGGATCTTCGAGATACCCCAAAAGACGCTGACACAGGGGCGGCATCTCGGCAAAATGGTCGATGTGCTGCTCGATTTGGTCACGGAAGGTCATAATGGGTTATCCTGCCTCCTGATTTGATGGTAAACCGGCCAGTGCCCACATCCAGGCTGATGGTTCGGGAGCGGTTGCCCCCCACTTCCTGGGTTTCCATGAGCAGCCCGTTTTTCCAGAGAATTTTCCTGAGCACCGTGAAATTGCGCTCCCCGATCTTAAACACCCCCTGGCTGTCGAGCACCTGGGAGCCGCCGGCAACATGGATCACCGCCCGGGCTTTTCGCAGCCCGCCTTCATAAAGCCGGGTGAGCATCTGCTGCATGCCCGTATCCACGAACATATACGGCCTCACCTGGGCCTTTTCCCGGTCCACCTTGGATAAAGGCAGCATACAGTGAATCATCCCGCCCAGCCCGATGACCGGATCATATATGGCCACACCGACACACGAACCCAGGGAATAGGTGATCAGGGTATCGCCGGGATTTTTTGAAATCCGCATATCTGCTATGTCAACAATGATTTGCGCCATTTTCTTTCCCGGTTATTGTTTAATATAAACAGAAGGCCGCACAGAGCGAAACCCGCCCAACAGGCCGGAAAGGCTTTCGGCATGGCCCACCATCAGGTATCCGCCCGGCTTGAGCAGCCGGTGCATCTCATCGAGCAGGCGCTGGCGCACCGCATTGTCAAAATATATCATCACATTGCGGCAGAAGATCACGTCCAGGGGCCCGCGCATGGGAAACGGTGGAGTCGACAGGTTGAGCCAGGAAAAGGTGATCATGTTTTTGATCTCATCTCTGACCCGAAAGATCCGGTCGTCTCCCTTGCCGCCCATGGGCGTGAAATACCTGCTTGCCAGCTTCTTTGAAATCTTCTGCAGTTTTTTGGAGCTGTATTCCCCTTTGCGCGCGGTTTCCAGCACAGTGGTGGAAATATCCGTGCCCAGAATCTTGACATCCCGCAGATCATCGAGTGCCTCGGCCAGGGTCAGGGCGATGGTGTAGGGTTCCTCTCCCGTGGAGGCCGCCGCACACCAAACCCTGAACTTTCGCTGACCTTCCGAATGCCATTTTTTAACCACCGACTCGAGCACCTCGAAATGATCCGGCTCGCGGTAGAAAAACGTGACATTCGTGGAAATGGCATCCAGCAGTTGGCTGAGTTCGGCCCGGGATTCGTCTTCCTGGACATAGCGGTAATAATCTTCAAAATCATTGATTCTGAGTTTTCTCATCCGCTTGCCCAGCCGGGCCGAAACCAGCGCCTGCTTGTGCTCTGCCAGGTGAATACCGGCCTCATTGTAGATCAGTTCCGAAAATTGACGAAACGTTTTTTCATTTAAAGAACCGTACCCGTTCATCCGGAAATCCTTATCTGTTTAGAAATCCTTGAAATCATCCTCATCCAGGGGGATGACTTCCTCCGGCCGTTTTTTCGCCTGCCGGGCAGAAGAAGCCTGGGCCGGTTTTTTGCCAGGCCGGCCTTCAACAGCCTTTTGCTTTGTCTGCTGACCCGGCTGCCTGTTGTTCTGTACCTGTTTCCGATCCTGCTGACTCCGGGATTGCCCGGCACTTGCCTGTCTGCCCGAAGAAGCGCCCCGGGAAATTTGCTTTGCAGAACCCGATTCCCGGTGCACCATTGCATGGCCGTTTTCCGCCTGGCCATGGATCAGCCGGTTTAACCGGATCACCACTTCCTCGAGCTCACTGGCCTGGGCGGTGAGCTCTTCTGAGGCCGAAGCGGTTTCCTCGGCATTGGAAGCGTTTTGCTGAACCACCTTGTCCATTTCCGAAACACCGCCATTGACCTGGTCAATGCCCTGGGACTGCTCCTCAGAAGCAGAAGCCACTTCCCCGGCCATGGCCATGACTTTCTGGGCGATCTGGTTGGTGCTGTTCAAAGCCTCGGAAATCTCCTTGTACACCGCAGATGTCTCGTGGATCTTGGTCTGGGAATTTTCAATCAACTCCTGGGTGGTCTTGGCGGCCTCGGCGCTTCTGCCGGCAAGATTGCGCACTTCCTCTGCCACCACGGCAAATCCCTTGCCCGCCTCGCCGGCCCGGGCGGCCTCAACAGCGGCATTTAACGCCAGCAGATTGGTCTGAAAAGCAATGTCATCGATGGTCTTGATGATCTTGGCGCTTTCCTCGCTGAGCTTGACGTTTTCCTTGAGATTGCCGTCCATGACCGCCATTTTCTCTTCCATGAGCTGAAAACTGGGACCTGCCTCGTTTTTCATCATGTTGTCCATGGATTTGCTGTTTTCCATGTTCATCTTGGTCTGGGAGGCGATCTCCTCCAAAGACGCCGAGGTCTGCTCCAGGCTGGAGGCCTGTTCGCTGGCCCCTTCTGCCAGGGACTGACTCGACGACGATACCTGGGAGGAAGCCGATGCCACCTGCTCGGAATTACGGGTCAGGCTTTCGGTCATTGTCTGGAGGGGGTTGGCAATGGAGCGGGCGAGGAAAAATACAATCACCAGGGTCGCGGCAATAACCCCGCCGGCCAGGCCCAGGTTGATGTAGCTTAACTGGCGCACAGGGGCCATGAGCTCATGCTGGCTGGCGGAAGCCGCCACGGTCCAGCCGGTGACCGGCTCGCTGTCAAAACTGACAATTTTCTCCGTATCATCGTAGCTATATTCCATGAGGCCGTTGCCCTGCTGCAGCATCCGGGCGCCAAAATCAAGATCCTTCATGTTGGTTTTCATGATCTGGCTGCGGTCCGGGTGGGCCAGCACATCGCCGTCATCATCATAGACAAAGGCATAGCCCTGCTCTCCGACCTTGATGGGATCAATAAACTGGGAGGCAAACGCCTCGATTCGGACTGTGGCCAGCAAGACGCCCTGGACCTCTTCCTGCATGACAACAGGAGCAGAAATCACAAATACCGGCTCTCCGGTGGCCCGGCTCACAATCGCCTCTGAGATGGTTTCCTGTCCCTGCATGGAAGTTTTAAAGTAATCCCGGTCGCCCACATTGAGATTGCCCACTGAATCCGGGTCCGATGCAGCAATCAGGTCCCCGCTTTTGTCCGCCAGAAAAATATTGGCGTAATATTCATAGGCGCCCTGGAGATGGGCCATGCGTTCGTTGGCCGTCTTGCGGGCCGCCTGCCCCATAAGCCCCTGGGTCATGGCCTTGGGGTAAAGCTCCTCTGTACTCCAGGAGCTGATATCCAGCTTGCGGTCCTGGACCCAGCCACTCAGGGTCTGGATGCTGGAGGTGGTGATCTGCTCCAGCTGCCGGTTGAGTTCCGTTTCCACGGCGTTTTTGGACTGCACATAGGATACCAGTGTGGACACGCCCATACCCAGAACAACAAGGGCCAGAACGGGCAATAAAATTTTGTTTTTCAAACTCAGTTTCATTTTTTTCCCTCTTTCTTCTTCTGGTTCAGCCGGTGCTCTTGGCCAGGGCTTCCATTTCGTTTTCAGACATGATCTTGTCGATATCCAGCAGAATCTTGACCGCACTTTCGGTCTTGGCCATGCCCATGATAAACGAGGTCTCCACCCGGGTGCCGAAACCCGGGGCCGGCTCGATTTCCGCTGCGGCAATTTCCAGCACCTCTGATACCTCGTCGACCACAATACCCATGGTCACGTTGATATCGGCCTTGGCCACCTGCACCACAATAATACAGGTCTTGCGCGAAACCTCGGCGGCCTCCATGCCGAAGCGCAGGCGCAGGTCAATGACCGGGATCACCTTGCCCCGCAGGTTGATCACGCCTTTGACGTATTCGGGCGTGCGCGGAATCCGGGTAATGGACTGCATGCCGATGATCTCCTGAACTTTTAAAATCTCGATGCCGTAGGATTCGTCGCCCAGCAAAAATGTCAGGTATTTTCCGGCCAGATTCGCCAGGCTTTCATTGGTTTCATTTGTTTTTTGAGCGGTTTGCGTCATTTTTTCCTCTCCTGCGGTTATGCTTGTTTTTTATTGAATTGCCTGCCCACGGTTATTTTTTATTTTTTTATGCCGTGGCCAGCTTGACCAGGCCGTTGACGTCCACGATCAGCCCCGGGGTGCCGTCGGGCATGATGCTGGCCCCGGCAATGCCGTCCACGTGCTTGAGACCCTGGCCCAGGTTCTTGATAACGGTCTGGTTCTGGCCCAGCAGTTCATCAACCAAAAGGGCGATCTGCCGGCCCGCATCCTCGAGCACCACAACCAGGGCCTGTGTGGGATCGGACTGGGCATCATGGATGTCAAACATGGTGGCCAGCCGGAACAGGGGCAGCAGGCGCTGACGGAAGGGCACGGTCTCACCCTTGCCCGACACCGTGGTGATCATCTCCCGGGTGGGCTGGAAGGATTCGATAATGGACAAAAGCGGCAGAATATAGCGCTCTGATCCCGCACGCACGATCATGCCATCAATAATGGCCATGGTCAGGGGCAGAACCAGGGTAAAGGTGCTGCCCACGCCCTTTTGCGACCGGATGCGCACATTGCCGCGCATACTTTCGATATTGCTTTTGACAACATCCATGCCCACACCCCGGCCCGAAACGTCTGTGATCTGCTTTGCAGTGGAAAACCCGGGCTCAAAGATCAGGGCAAAGATTTCCTCGTCGGTCATTGTCTCATCGCTTGTGATCAGACCGCGCTCTTTGGCCTTGGCGGAAATGGCCTCCCGGTCCAGACCCCGGCCGTCATCAGTGATATCAATATGGATATTGCCGCCCTGGTGATAGGCCTTTAACACAATGGTGCCCGTGGCGGGCTTGCCCGCGGCCACCCGGTCGTCTGCCGTGGGCTCGATGCCGTGGTCCACCGCGTTTCGAATCATATGCACCAAAGGATCGCCGAGCTTTTCCACCATGCCCTTGTCCAGCTCGGTTTCCCGGCCCTCCATGGTCAGCTCGATCTTTTTGCCGGATTTTTTGGCCAGATCCCGCACCAGGCGGCCCATTTTGCGAAAGGTATTGTCAATGGGAATCAGACGCATGGACATGCCGATGTCCTGGAGACTGCGGGTGATCTTTTTTAACTGGGCAAGGTTTCTTTCCAGTTCCCGGGCCTCGGTTCGGCGTTCGCCGGCCTCCTGGCTGACAATGGATTCCACGATCACCAGCTCGCCGATGGTTTCCAGCAGCAGATCGATGCGGTCGGCATCAATTTTCATGGTCTGGCGCACGGTTTTGCCGGCATAGGCCGAAGCACCTCCGGCAGCCGCAGCCTCAGCGGCCGGCTGCGCAGCTTCGGCACCGGTATCCGGCAGAGGATCTGCGGCCGCAGGCGCGGGATTTTTATTTTCCTGCGGTGCGGCCTCAGGGGCTGGTTTGGCTTTAGGAGCGGCATCCCCGTTTCCCAGAGCAGCCTTGAGCTGGACAAACACGTCCGGCAGTTCAGGCGGGGGTGTGTACATCCCGTCTGCTCCCAGGGCGGCCTCCAGATCCTTATTCATTTTTTTCAGCAGATCCAGGGCGTTAAACGTGGCATCCACCACCTGGCCGTCAAAGGCGATGCGCTTTTTGCGCACCTCGTCAAGCAGGTTTTCCGCCTTGTGGGCCAGCGTGGACACCGGGGTGAGCCCGAGAAAGGAGGTTGTGCCCTTGATGGTGTGAAAGGCCCTGAAAATCGAGGCAATGGCCTCCTCGTTTTCCGGATCATTTTCCAGGGTCAGCAGGTTTTCGTCCGAAATCTCAAAATGCTCGTTTGCCTCTGAAATAAAATCCGCCGTGATTTCCGGATCCTCGATTTCCACTGCAGACATCAGCAAAGCCATTTCACTGTCTTGCCCGGCCTCGGCACAAGACGTCTGTGGCTCCGGCGCCTGCGGGGGTTCAGGGACATGATCGAATTCAGGTGCTGGTTCCGGTTCCGGCCCGGGATCAGAAGCGGATTTTGCCGCCTGATCTTTTTCCGCTGAGACCGGCGGTGAATGAATGGCTGTGTCCAGGGCCTCAAGCAGGTTGTCTGCAGAAACAATCTCCTGACCCTGTTTGAGCGCGGAAATGCTTTGCTCAAACCAGTCCTTGAACTCCAGGAGCAGGTCCGCCTGCAGGTGCTGCTCATCTTTTTGGATATAATCCTCCACCCGATGACATACCCGCTCAATGGGGTTTAATCCAAGAACGCCCGCCTCGCCCTTGGCCGTGTGCAAAAGGCGCTTTAATGCCTTTAAGACCTGGGCGTCTGCCTGGTGTTCAAATGAGAGCACCAGATCCTCGATCTCGGAGACCACGGTATCCTGCTGGGCCAGGTACTCGCCCAGGATTTCCTGGTCCACGGCAGAGGCCGGATTGGCCGCCTCGCCTGACGAAGCCATGGAAGTTTCATCTGCTTTTGCCCCGGCCTCGGGGGCAAAGCCTTTTGGAAAGGCCGGCTGGTCATCGGCCAGGTTGCGTTCAGAAATGTCCTGAAGTCCGGAAATCACCCCTTCCAGGGCCTCAACCGCGTCTCCGGACGGGGGTCTGCCCCCGGCAGCCATTTTTTCCAGCAGTTCGCCGGCACTCCGGGCTGCCCGGGAGGCACGGGGAAAGTCTTCACCCAGCGCCCCGGCAACTTCCGTAAACGCCCCTGCCAGATCCCCGGCTGCGGAGGCATCGGAGAGATCACCCATTACCAGCGCTTCTGCAGCCCTTTCCACAAATGGACCGATCTTTTCTTTTGCCGTTTGCATCTGATTTTTTGTCATGTGTTTTCCTGATTACAGATATTTCCGGTATTTGCTGCGAATCATATCCTTGTCCGCGGGCGTGACCAGAATATCACTGGCCCCGTATTTTCTGGCCTTGAGAACAAGGCTTTTGGTCCACTGGGGACCGCCCACGATCAAGGGGCAATTTTTTTTAAGAGCCGAACGCACCTTTATGGCCTTGGCCAGCCCCTGGTCGTTGACCCGGTTGATGAAAAGAAAAACGCAGTCGGGGTTTTCCCGGCTGAATTCCTGTTTAAAATCGCTGTCCATGGAATGCCTGGCCAGGGCCACATCCTCCTGGGCGATGCTTTCTTCCACGAGATTGAGCTGATCGGGATCATCGCCGATAACCGAAACGATTCGGGCGGACTTGTCTCCTGAACCAGACGGTTTGGCTGCAGAGGGCTGATTTTCAGCGGTTGTGTCGGGTTTTTGTCCCGGGCCTGTTTTTTGACCCTGGACCCCGGCATCCGCCTTTTTCTGCGCGGCCCCGGCGGCGGCTTTATCCTGTTTTGCCTTTGCCGCAGCCGTCTCTGCCGATGCCCCCGGCTCAGCCAGCCCCAGCAGTTTCGCCGGAAACAGCAGTTCCAGCGGGCCATAGGCCTTGTCCCCCATTTGGATGCCGGCCGATACCAGGTAATAATGGTCTGCGGAAAACGGCTCATTTCCGGACAAATCCGCCTGGGCCGGCACCAGGGTTTCCACCTGATCCTTCTGAAGCTTGAGATTAAAGGGCAGTTCCGCCTTGAACTGGTTGGAATAAGAACTGACCAGGATATTGGCGACCTCGCCAAAGGCGTCTGCCACCTCTCCTTCGAACTTGCCCTGCTTGATCACCTGAGTGATGGATTCCATGGGCATCATCAGCAGCAGGCCGCCAAAATAGATGGCGTCCTTGAGCGGCAGAAGCATGAATGCCCGGCCTTCATGGTCACCGGTAGCCCGGATCCGGGTGAGCACCTGCTTGCCGCGGGTCTGGGAAAGCAAGTTTGCCTTTTTTCGTGCCGCTGTTGTCGGCTCGGAAAAGGAGACGGAATCGCCGAGCAGGGCTTCGAGTTCCTCGGCTGCCGGCTCCAGGCCCTGCAGCAGCATCGCATCCACGGCCTCCTGGCTCATCAGTCCGCCGGATTCGCCTGCAGTTTCGGGTTCAGCTTCGGCTTCGGGCTGCGGCTCAGGCTTAGGACCGGCTGCTGCGGGTTTTTCCCCGGGGCCGGAGGGTTCGGGCGCATCCGCACCTTGATCTGCCGGTCTGTCAGCGGCTATTTCAGCCGCCTGGGCGGCTTGGGCGGTTTCTTCAGCCGGCTCGGCCACCAGGCTGTGCGGGAAAAAAAACTGAACCCCGCCCAGGGATTTTTCCTTGCGCATGATTTTGCCGAAAAAAACGCTCTGGGCCTCATCTGCCAGTGGCAGTCCCTTGTCCTTGGGACCCAGCACGGAAATGTCGCCCTTGATAAAATGAAGCTTTTTGCCGGAAACCGAATCCTGCCAGACCGAATTGATCACGCCGGTAATGATATTGGCGATCTCGGAAAACGCATCCTCGAGTTCGCCGTCGAGCTTTGCCTGCTTCTGGCTGGCCCGGATTTCGTCGGCCGGCAGCATGATAAGCTTTCCGGCCAGCTCAATGGCCGCGTCCAGATCCATTAACAAATGCACCCGGTCAACGTCCTCGCCCTTGGCCCGGAAACCGGCCAGGGCGGCCTTTTTCTTCGGCCGGACAAAGACCTCCTGCAACGTCCCCCGGGATACGGCCGGCTCGCCTGTTTCCAGGGGGTCGCCGATCAGGTCGCCCACTTCCTGGAGGCTGTTTTCAAGAAGCTCCGGATGCATCTGTTCTATGGGATTATCCCCGCTCATTACAAATCCGCTTTTCCCGTAATCATATTAAAATACTTATTGTTTCTTGATTTCCAGGCCCACCAGAAAATCGCCGTGGGACACGGTAAAGGGCACAATCACCCAGTCGGCCTTGTTGACCACGGTCAGGGTGTATTCCTCGCCGTGGACCACTGACGGCAGGGAAAGTTCCACCTTGCCGTTTTCAGAAGAGATAAACGGTTTCAGGGAACCGGCCAGCATGTTGGCCAGCTCGCCCATGGCATCCTCCACGTCCTCGTTGATGCTTTCAACCTCCATACCCAGAAAATCCTGGGTCAGCCCCCGGGCCACTGCATCCGGGGCATGAAGGGTCAGGTTGCCCTGCTTGAACCCCGCAAAGCCCACCATGGCGCTCAGGGAACACTGAAACCGCGATTTGTGCTCGGAAAGCGGCTCACCGGCCGTGACATCGACCATGATCATGGTCCCAAAGATTTCCTTGGTGACATCCACAATTTTTTCAGCAAAATCCATGATAAAAACAGCTCCTTGTCTGATGTTACAGCAGGGGACCGAGCACTTCGTTGACCTGATCGGGAGTAAAGGGTTTTTTCACGCATCCGGAGGCGCCAAGCGACATGGACTGGTCCACCATATCCTGGGACCCGCCCTCGGTTGTGACCATGACCACGGGGATGTCCTTGATGGAGGCGTCATTGGCCTTGTTTTTCAAAAACTCGATGCCGTCCATGTTGGGCATGTTGATATCCGACAAAATGATGTCCGGCTTTTCATTGGCCAAAAGATCCATGGCCTCCTGGCCGTCGCCGGCTTCCAGAACAGTGTCAAACTCCAGGCCCGCCTGCCGCAGGGACCGGTTGACGATTTTTCTCATGGTGCTGGAATCATCCACAATTAAAATAATTTTTCCCATCTGCTTTCTCCTCTTTTTCCTATTGGTTAAAACCCCGAATGACTGTCAATTATTTGACCTGATTGAAATCGCAATAAATCAATGCAAGATCAGGGCCAAAAGCTATTCCTCCTGCCTTCCGTCCTCTGCCCTCCGTCCTCTGTCCTCTGCCTTCCGTCTTCCGCCCTCTGTCTTCTGTCCTCCGCCCTCCGCCTTATTCAGGCCATACACAAACGCCAGAATCTCGGCCACGGCCTGGTACAGTTCCACCGGGATCTCATCTCCAACCGGCACCCGGGCCAGTACCTCCACCAGGTCAGGGTCCTCCTGGATGGCAATGCCGGCCTGGCGGCCCAGTTCCAGGATCTTTTCCGCCACCTCCCCCTGGCCGCCGGCGGCCACCACCGGTGCATTGTCCCGGTCCCGGTCGTATTTCAGCGCAACAGCCTTTCTGGGTTTGCCGGAATCCTCTTTCATGCCATGGCCTCCAGGAAATGATCGCCTTCGGGCACCAGGCGCTCCAGCAGCGTCATCACCGGATCTCTGGCCCCGGTATCCACGGAATAACCCAGCAAAGACACCGTGGTAAGCCGGTCTGCAAGCTGGGGCATGGCCTGGGAAATGGTTTTGGCGCTTTTTTGGGTTTCGCACAAAACCCGCATGCGCAGGCCGGGATCCTCAAACAGCAAAAGAATTTCCAGACTCCCCAGAACCGATAATTTCAGGTTCAGATTCATCTTCCATGCCGGCGTTTCATCAGGCGGGTCTGCGGAATCATCTGCGTCCTGGCTCCCGCCCTGCCGGGGCTGCTGTTTTTGCGCCAGCAGATACCCCTGTTCCAAAAATTCAAAGGGAAGCGGCAGAAATACCGTATTGTCCTGGGCCAGGCGGTACCGGCAGAGCTGAAACAAATTCAGGTGCTCAAGCATGGCAGAAGCCTCCTCTGCCCCGGCTCCCGCCCCCTGCCCGCCTGCGGCCTGCATAAGCAAAAGCGCCTTGAACCCGGAAAACGCCTCCTGGCTCCGGCCCTGGGCCAGCAGCGCCTCCAGGTTCAACCCCATATGCTGCCAGAGCCGGGAAATATCGCTTCCGGTCAGGGCACGCGGGTCCGAGCCCAGCACGTTCATAAGATTGGACACCATGGCCTTTGCCTCGGGCCCCATGTTTTCTAACATGGGCATGATCCGGATGCTGCGGCCGAATGAATGCAGCAGCCGAAACAGGTGGCGAAGTTCGGCCTCCTCCATGATTCGCAGATGCGTCTGGGGAGAGGTGGCCATCACCTGCAGGTTGAGCTTCTGGCCCGTGCGCAGGGGCACCTTTGTCTCAGCACTTAGCTGGTGATCCTTGATTTTGAGCACAACCCGCTCCATACCCCCTTCTGCAACCGTTGCCTGAACGATCTGGTAGGGCGCCAGCTTCAGTGTCTGGCTCTCGCCGACCCGGTGCATGGAAATGTCTGCAGGGGCCGCAAGACTCAATATCGGAGGTGGTTGGGCATTGATGTACATATGCTGCTTATCGGCGGGCAATTTTGAAAGTTTAGGGGGGATTGCCGGGGGCGGTGGTCAGTTGTCGGTGGTCGGTATTCAGTTGTCGGTGGTCAGAAGACGGAGGACAGAAGACCGAGGACAGAGGGCTGAGAACAGTGGGCGGATAAGAAAGGGCGGCGGGGTTGAAGGGCTATCCCGCCGCCTGGATATAATTTTGGGCGGCTGACTGGATGCGGGGAAAGACTTTTGTCATCATATTCATGTCTTTATCACAGGCCCCAAGGAACCGACCAAAGGCGTCGATCACCCGCTGACCTTTTTTCTGCTGATTTTTCTCCTCCTGAAGACTGCGGATCTCGCCTGTGAGCATTTCATAATAGACCCGGTTCATTGGCAGAATAAAGGTTTTGAAAAACGCGTTTGCCTTGATATCGGAAAACAGGCGGTCTATTTTGGTGTAGGTTTTGGACGCCTGACTGAAATTTCTGTTTCTGCACAATTTTTCAACTGTCTGAAGATTTTTCCGAATATTGAGGACAAGGGCACGGTGCTGATCAAAGGCTGCGATCATTTCATTGAGCCGGTTTTCAAGATATCCGGGATCATAGCAATGGTTTTCCATGACCCGCCAGTTTTCATCCACAACCGGCCCTGTGAGCTCTTCTTTGAGCACCTGTTTTAAAGACCTAAAAGGCGCGCCTTCAATGGCCGCTCCTCCGGCCGTGGTGTTGACAAACATCACATCCGGGTACATCCGGATACAAGCCTCCATCTGCAGGCGCATGCTGTCAAAGCCCTGGCTGGTCATCACCTCGCCGCCGTCCACATCTTTGATCCACAAGGCTTTTTTCATCTCCGCATCCGAAATCTCCTTGCTGTAATGCACGCCATCGGCATGTCTTTTCCGGTCTTTAAACGACAGGTTCTGACCGGCCAGAATCACCCTGGAAAACCCGAGCCGGGCCAGCAGCTCCAGGGTCACAATGGCAATGGTCGGGGCATCGGCCACCTTTGGCGGCGCATCTCCGGATGCTGTCTTTAGAAAATAACCGGCAACCGTATCCTGGCTGGTGAGCATATGCAGTTTTGGCCCCGGGTAGTGCATAATGGTTTCATAGCCCACAGAACTGCCGAAAATCATGGGAATTTCATGGATTTGCTGCTCCACGATTTTGTCAAACACCTTTTTATTGACTTTTTGAGGGTCATAAGTGCAGGCGGCATGGGGATAAATGCCATGGTAAACCAGGGTATTAACAGCTGAACCCACGGTGAATATATACGCCAGCCCTTGCTTTTTGATGTGGCGGATATTTTCAATCTCCTGGTTCAGCGACGGCCCTGCGGCCACCAAAATGGCGGGTTTGCCTTCAAAAACGCCATCATGGCCCATCAGCACATTGGGGGTGTGAAGCACATGGGGGAAATTGGCCATACTGTTGAAAATCCAGCGCTTCTGGTATTTGTAATTGGTGACCACCCCGGTTCTGCGCTCCTGGATGCGCTTTTTGAATAACTCTGAAAAGGCTTGATGCGCTTCGGGAAAAATTTCCCTGTGGGCGGGCAATTCGATAACCAGGGTTTGCTCTCTGGCCTTTTGCAGCATTTTTTTCAGCAGGCCGTTCACATCTTCGGATTCAAATCCGAAAGAAAGGGACTGCAGGGATCTGGCCGGCAGTCGGGCCAGGTTCCCGCTGGAAAGAAAATGACAAAACACATCCGCGTCCGGCTCATGGATATAAATCTGCTTGTCCGGGTACCGGCGGGCAAACTCCAGGATATGATAGCCCAGCCCGGTCCCGTAGAATATCAGGTGCCGGTATTTTTCCATGTCCGGATATTGATCCGCGATCTGCCCGGCTTCCCGCACCGGATCATACCGGCTGTGCAGATAAAGATTCCGGCCGTTTTTCTCAACACTTAAGGTGACAGCTCCGCTTTTGGCGGGCATGGCCCGGACACGGTCTTCGGACAATGTGCATTTTTCCTGCCGGAGGCGGTTATAAACGTCCGGAAACCGGGTTTTGAGTAGGGTGGTGATATCAGCGTCCAGGATTTCAGAAATATGGTTTTCAACCTTTTGCGCGTGCATGGAAATCCTCCTCAATGGCAGGCCTGCTGCCGGGGCCGGCCGGCAGCGCTCTGATCAATGGTGTCCTGCAGACCGGCAAGAAGCGGGGCGATCTCATACTGAATCAGATCCCCGGTGAAAACCATGTCCCGGTCCGTAACCGCATCATGGAGCTGTTTCAGATGTTGGGAAAGCTCATTGCCCAAACGCTGATAGGTTTCCGGATAAAGGCAGGCGTCCGGATTGGCGGCAATGGAATCCAGCAGACGCGAAATCCACTCCAGCCCTTCGAGCATCTGCCCGAACCGTTGCCAGGTACCGCTGGTGGGATCCTTGTAAAAATCTTCGCCCAGGCGGCTGATTTCCGGAACTGCGGTTTCCAGGTATTGGCGGCATGCGCCAAGGGCCTTGTCCAGAAATTGGCAAAGCGCCACCGCCCGGATCTCGATGCAATTGATTTCATCCAGGCGGCCGGCGACATATCCTTTCAGATCCTCGTCTGGTTCGACGCCATCGACGATCACTTTGTCAGGATACATGCCCAGTTCACTGAGCCGGGCCTCCACCTGCCGGTCGAGTTCCTCGGCAGCGCCGGCATGCCGCTGCAGTTCAAATTCTGTTTCGTTGATTTTGACCTTAATCATTTTGCCTGCCTCCAAGTTTCAGCCGCATTGTTGCAGGGCAGAAAAACCCTGCCTTTGCCACTGACGTATCGGCACATGGAGACAATAATTTAGGGGAAAACAAAGAATGCGATGCGGAAAGGAAGGTTTTTAAAGGTCCCGGGTCAGGACCTGTTCTCTGAGCATTCGGCGCTGCTCGGCAAAGCAGAAAGCCATAATATCGTCACAGGTCTCGGAATCCATGTTGGTAAACCGGACGGCCACAGAAAAAGTACCCTTTCTCACCTGGTTGACACGCAGCACCACAGCGTCTGTCTCAAGGGTTTTGCCCACGGGTTCCGGAACGCGGATCTCTATGGAAAGCTTTTCTTTTTTCTGCAGATGCTGGTGCACCATCATAAGCATCCCGCCGCAACTGATGTTGACCCCTTTGGCGGCAAAGGGCTTTCCGCCGCTGGGGCCCTTGCGGCGGCATGACAGGCTCAGCCGGCCGGCCGGCCCGCGGAAAAACTCCCGCTTTTCCACGTGCTGGATCACATTGTGCACCGTGATGTGCAAAAGATCCCGGCCGGACACCTCTTCAATGCTCGATATCAGGGTGACGATCTCGCCGGTTTCAATAAACACCAGGCAGTCGGCTTCCGTGTCAATGCGTCCGGCATCCGGCAGGGCGTTTGGGTCAAAATACAGCTCCACCTCCGGCGGATCGGTCACCAGCGCAGTGGCGCTGTATTTTTGCACCTCACCGCCCCGGATGGGGACATTGACAGCCACGGGTATTTTTTCCGGAAAATTAGACAGATATTCATTTACATTCATAGCCCGTGGCATTACCAGAAATGCGCTTTAAAGTAAACCACTAGCTGAACATTTACACAAATCCATCTTGTTTTCAGGCTCCGTAACAGATGCGCCCGCCCGTGGCGCCCGTGCCGCTGTGATAACCGAAAAGGGCCTGTTTTCCGGCACGCATGCGCTCCAGCTCGTCTTTGGCAACGGCCATGGAGGATTCCACGTAGTGCCTGATGCGCCTGTTTTCCTCCAGCACTTGATTTGCCAGATCCCGCCAGGCCCCATACCCCGGATGGTCTTTCAAAGAAATACCGGCCCGATCCGCCTCAGCCAGAATTTTTTCCCCGGATTCGGCTGCCAGGACATTAATGCTGCCCATCTGCGCCATGCAATCCCGCAGGTGCGCACCGGGCGCCCCTTCTGCCATCGCCTTTCGGATTTGGGCATATATTTCCAGCAAATTCCGGCACCAGGCCGAGGCCTGGTCCAATTCGTGCTGCAATGTGGTGCTTTCAGCGTATTGATGCGGCATTGCCGTCCCCTTTATATGGCTGCGTTCATGGCCTTGCGGGGCGCCTGGCCGCCATTGCCGTAAGCACCGTTTTCCGCAGATTCTTCACCGGCCCCGGACTTGTTTTTTTCAATGGCCCCGGTCCAGGCCTCGCGCAGTTCCACCAGGATATTTTCAGAAATATCTATGGGACTGGTATCTCCGGCCGTGTTGCCCCGGGTCAGTTCGCGGACCATATACGAGTACAGTCCGTCGAGATTTTCCGCGATCTCCCCGCCTTTTTCAAAATCAAGGCTGTTGGACAGCTCGGTGATGATGGCCACGGCACGGCTCACCTTTTTGAGCTTGCCGGCCCGGTCGTTGTTTTCCGCAGCCTGCCGTGCCTGGCGCAGAAAGCGGATGGCCCCGTCATAGAGCATGATCAGAACCTGTTCCGGGGATGCGGTCTGAATCTGGGTTGCAAAATAATTCTGGTACGGATTCATTATGATTAACCTCCATATCCGGGCATTTTGTCCATTTGCTGGGTCAGGTATTCGCTCTGGGAGTTGAACATGGCAACCATTTCCTCCATTGCGGCAAAGCGCTGCCTGAGCATTTCCTCACGCCTTTCCAGCCGGGCGCTGGTCCTTTCGATATCCGAATCAATGCGCTTTAAAGTCGATTCCGTGCTGTCCTCCCGGGTGGCATACAGGCCGTCGCTGCTGCTGGTCATATCGTTTAAATAATTCCTGTATTGCTTAAACACGCCGCTGTCGCCGGCCAGAACGTCCACCACCTGGCTGAAATCCTCGTTCATGGCGCTTTCCAGCCCGGATGAATCAAAAGAAAGCGTGCCGTCCCGGTTTGTTGACAAGCCGAGCTGGGCCAGGGAGTCAAAATTTCCGCTGTCATCCACCCGGGTGCTGACAAGCCCCTGCAGCCTTCGGGTCACGGTTTTCACCAGGGAATCGCCCCGGAGCATCCCGGCTCCCGCCTCGGCCTCCTCGCCCTGGTTGATGCCGTTTACATAGGAGACAATGTCGTTGTAAGCGGCCACAAACCCTTCCACCTTTTCGGTCACCGATGCCGTGTCAGTCTCGATCTTCATGGTGGTGGGCACAAGCTCTCCCGCACCATCTGTTGCGCTGGCCGATTCCAGGTGCAGGGTCACCCCGTTTAGGGCATTTTTTATGGTGTTGGTGTCACTGGTGATCTGGATGCCGTCAATATAGGCGATGGCATTTCGGGCTTCCTGAACAGGAGGGTCCTGGATGGCCAACTGCTCTGTGCCGCCTGCCAGGCTGCTTGTCATGGAAAAGGTGGTGGAAGAATCCGCGCCCGAAAGCATCAGGTGATAGCGATCCCCGCCCTCGTTTCCATTGTCAATGATGGAGGCCGAAATTCCGTGTTCCTGGCTGGTATCATTAATGGCTTTCATGATGTCAGATAAAGCGCCCTTACCGTCTTCAACAGCAACCGTATGCTCTACAGCCTCGGCCCCCTCGCCCACAGTGAAGACGAGTTCTCCCGAACCGAACACGTCATCGCTGCGGGAGGCATAGGCTTTGTCTGAGACACTTTTCTGCACCCGGGCGGTCTGTTCCACCGCAACATCATAGGTTCCGGCAGAAGCCGAGGTCACCTCTGCGGTGACATTGTCCTCTGATGACAAGGAAACCTTGCTCTGCTGAATCCCGGAACTCAGGTAAAGCCCGCTGATGGCGGAATTAAGCGCACTTAGCTTGTCATCATACGCTTTAAAGGCGTTTAACTTGGCTTGTTCATATTCCCGGGTCTGCTGGAGCCGCTCAAGGGGCTGACTCTCAGCTTCCATCAACCCTTTGATAATGGACTCGGTGTCCAGCCCCGATGCCAGCCCGCTGAAATTGATTGCAGACATATACTCCCCCTGTTGATTTCCGCCGGTTGGCCTACACCTGCCGAAAACTTCTCTAAAACGCTCGGAAGCCGCCAATCCGAAGCCGGCCCGGGAAGGGCTTCCCGCCCGGGCCGGCCGGTTTGTGCGAATTTATGACACGCTGTTGAAAATATTGCCGGAAAACTCCGTGAGCTGCGCCTTGACCTTCAGCAGTTCCTCCGGGGGCACTTCCCGGATCACCTCCTCGGTGGCCCGGTCCACGACCTTGACCACGATCTGATCATATTCCATGCTCTTTTCAAACCGCACGGAATAAAAACCATCACCCGTGAGCTCCTTGATCCGGTCCAGAACCTCGGAGGGAGAGACCTTGTCTTCCTTGTTCTCCGATTCTTTCAGGATCCCGGAGCCGGATTGGTCCTGGCGGCTGTCGCCGGTGACCTCCCGGATCCGGCTTTTGTGCCCGTCGGAACTGTCCGGCCGAACCGGTCTCATGCTCTGCGCCGCAAAATCAACAGCTGCAATGGTTTCAATCTTCATAACCCATCCTCCTTAAAGGGAATCGGAAGGGGCCGGAAAAATCCGGCCCCTTCCGGGGATCGGGCAATGGTTTATTGCAGCAGTGACAGCGCAAGCTGTGTTGACTGGTTGGCCTGGGCCAGAATCGAAGTACCGGCCTGCTGCAGGATGTTGCTCTTCATCATTGTTGATGTCTCCTGGGCAATGTCTGCGTCCAGGATCCGGGAGCGGGCTGCCGACAGGTTCTCGGACACGTTGCCAAGGTTGGCAATGGTGGACTCGAACCGGTTCTGGATGGCACCCAGGCTGCCGCGCATGTTGTCGATCTGCTTGATGGCCTGGTCAATGCTTTCAATGCCCTTGACCGCATCTTCGCGGGTGGCGACACTGACATCACTGACCGTGGTCATATTGGCCGCATCATCAAGACCGGCGGCCGCAAGGCTGTCACCGCCCAGCTCAATGGGATCAGAGGTGGTGTTGTTGATGGAGACCTGGCCGTAAAAATCGGTTGCAGCACCGCCACTAACATTAGCCAGACCATCACCTGTGCCGCTCAAAGACTCGGTCAATGATAGATTGCTGCCATCCTCTTTGGTGACCACAATATTTCCGTCAGCATCCACCGATGCGGAATAACCACTGGTGTCGTTGATGCCGGATGCCACATCCTGGGCAGAGACTGTCTCAGTGCCACCTCCTCCGTTAGTCACTTCGACTATCGTGCCATCTGCGCCGCTAAGCGTATAGGACTCACCAGAAGCAAGTGAAACCTCACCAAATGCAATGGTTTGTTCGTTCTGGGCAGAGGCCACTCCACTCACAACCCCATTGATGGCATCGGCAATGGCCTTGGCGTCGCCGCTGACCGCGCCAATGTCCTCGCCGTTGACCGTCACGTCGCCGGCGGCCACCCCGCCGCTGGCGATGGTTTCACCGGTCACCTCGGTGCCGGCCGCAACGCCCTCAACGCTCAAATCTTCCGCACGGGCGCTGGCGATACCAAAGGAAATGGTCTGGTCAGCACCTGCGTTGGAACCTACCTGGAAGGTGGCCGCATCATCGCCGTCCATGGAGCCGTCAAGCAGGCTGGTGCCGTTAAATTCCGTGGTCTGGGCGATCCGGTCCAGCTCGCTTTTGATCTGATTCAGCTCATCGTTCAAAGATGCCCGGTCGGATTCGCTGTTGGTGTCGTTGGCAGACTGAACCGCCAGCTCGCGCATGCGCTGGAGAATATTGGTGCTTTCCTGGAGCGCACCCTCAGCGGTCTGTGCAAGGGAGATGCCGTCATTGGCGTTTCTGGCGGCCTGGTTCAGGCCGCGGATCTGGGATGTCATCCGGTCGGAAATGGCCAGACCGGCTGCATCGTCTTTTGCGGAGTTGATGCGAAGACCCGAGGACAGCCGCTGCATTGCGGTGTTCATCGTGCTCTGGGACTGGGAAAGGTTTCTCTGTGCGTTCAAAGACGCAACATTGGTGTTAATAACAATAGCCATGATTTTTCCTCCTTGAAAAGTTTAAATTCGGGCGTCCATGCCCTTATTCAGTTAGGGAGCCAAAAAGCTCCGGGTAGTGCGGAAGGTCTCTGCCCTCCATTGCATGTTTGGGAAACAATTGCGTTTCCCTTGCCATGCCCTTGCTATCCTGCCGTTTCACCTCCTTTCAAAAAATTTCGCTGTGAAAAAAATGTTTAATGTCACTGTTGTTTAAATGCCAAAAGCGTTTTACTTTCCGCCTTTATTCCTCTCTTCGACGCTTTGGCCAAAAATCTTTAATTTTTTCTGGTGCCCGGGTCTATGACTGAATCAATCCCCAGTTCACTGGAGTTCCCTTTTTGAGGTCCCGGTTGACCCGCCGGCCCAGCAACACATCATAATATTTCGGCGCAAGGCCGTATCCCGGACGGATACGGCGCAAACTCACCGGCGTTAAGATATCCCCGGCTTTCATGTCTTCGGCGATATACAGGGATCGCCGCATCAGAGTTTTTTCTTCCGCACCGGACGGTCCATAGGTGATCCTGCCCAGGGCCTGCCAGGCCCGTTTTGATTCTTCAACCAATGCCCGCATTTCTTCGGGTTCCAGTGAAAAGGGCGCGTCAACACCGCCGTCTGCCCTGTCCAGGGTGAAATGCTTTTCAATGACTGTGGCGCCCAGGGCCACTGAGGCAACAGCCGCACCTATGCCGGGAGTATGATCCGACAGCCCCACTTCACAGCCGAACAATTCGCGCATGTGCGGGATGGTTAACAGATTGGTGTTTTCCGGTGCGGCGGGATAGGTGCTGGTGCATTTGAGAAGGACAATTTCATTGCAGCCGTGTTTTCTGGCTGTGCACACGGCTTCATCGAGTTCGGCAATGGTGGCCATACCGGTGGATAGGATCATGGGCTTGCCGGTCTGTGCCACCCTGCGGATCAAAGGGATATCAATATTTTCAAAAGAGGCGATCTTGTAGCAGGGCACATCCAGATCTTCCAGAAAATCCACAGAAGTTTCATCAAACGGCGTGCTAAACACGATCAGCCCCAATTGACTGGCCCGCTCAAATATGGGCTTGTGCCACTCCCAGGGGGTATGGGCCTGTCTGTAGAGATCATACAAGGATCGCCCCTTCCACAGGCTTTTTTCATCGGATATGAAAAACTCGCCTTCACCCAGATCCAGGGTCATGGTATCCGGGGTATAGGTCTGGAGCTTTACCCCATGGACCCCTGATTTTGCCGCAGCCTCCACAATCTCCAGCGCCCGGCCAAGCGACTGATTGTGATTGGCGGACATTTCAGCGATGGTGAAGGGTTCAGAGTTTCTTGATATAATCCTGTTTTTAATATGCATTGTATAACATCCCGTATTTGTTTACTGAAAACGCGGAAAAAGGTTTCTATATCATTCAGAGCCTGAGCCTGGTGACCAAGCTTTAAATAGCATCTATCAAAAAGGATCTTTATTCCCACCTTTTTTATCAGAAATATTGTGCTGCTTATAAATCACAAAAGTCCCCACCAACTTGTCCGGCTCCCTCTGCACCCTGGAGAACTCTATTCTATGATCATGCACATTCAGAAAAGCCCTGGGATAACCCTCTGCATCCAGCATGCGGATGAAATCAAAAAAGTCGTTTAAATCCCGTACAGAGGCTCGGGCCAGATCGCTCTCCTCTGGTGTGCGACGCTGAAACAATACAGGCCCGCCTTTCTGGGTAAGAGGGGTGGGCTCTTTACGGACAATTTCTTCTATCATCTCCTCGATAATACCTGCTGCCCGCAGGAATATTTCAGAGGCAGCACCTTCCAGACAAAGCGGGCGCTTGAGATAAATCGGACCTGCATCCATTTCCTTTGTGCAGCGCAAAGCTGAAATCCTGGTTTCTTTATGCCCGCGTTGAATAAGATTCTGCAGAGGACTGCCGCCCCGGCCATAGGGCAGGTCCGTCATATGGAATATAACGCATTCGTAAGCATTAAAAACTTCCTCTGGCACGATGTAAGACCAGTGGGGAAAGAAAACATAGCGTGGTTGAATCTTCCGCAAATCTTCCAGGGACAATTCATCTTTCCGGGTAATCAGATGGAAACAATGGCCTGTTTGCTCTTCCAGCCGCCTGGCCAGAATTTCATTCCAGGGTCTTGAGGTGGCAAGAACATATTTCATAATAATTTATCCCCTCGGAACATTCGAAAAATCAGAAAAAGGAACGCAAACTTGGTCATAAGGTACCTTCTGCCTTGTCCCTTTAACCTTTGCACCAAATCTGCCTGCCTAAAACAAACCCTTCAGCAGCCTCCGCCCCAACAGTTGCACCGCGCCAGCGGGCCAAGTGCTCTACAGCCTCAATGGATCTTGCATGGGGCCAGGGCCTCATTTCACCGGCATAGGCTGCCAGGGCTTCTTCTTTTTGCTGCAGGGCCTCGGATATATCCACGAACCAGTTGGGCGTGAAAGTCGCCCCGCTGCCGGATATCTGCCATTCCGTGCTGGAAGGGACTTCAAAAAACAGCAAAGTATTCACTTTTTGTCCCGTTTGAGGGCGACAGGCCGTAACCACTGCCCTGTGAGTGATCTGATGGTCTATGTTCAGATCTCCAGCGTGATGAGTATAGACGATAGCGGGGCGAAGGTGCCAGATGTGTCCCTCTATTACCTTAATCACATCAAGCAGCTCAACCCCGTCCATGCGGTTGTCCGGGAACCGGTGCAGGTGCAGGGAGGATACACCCAGAATATCTTTTGCCTTGTGTGCGGCTTGGGCCAGATCGCTGAGTTCCTGTTCCCTGGCCTTAGAATTGCGGGTCGCATCCCGGCTGGTAGCGCCTTCGGCCAGGATGACTACATGGACCTCGTCGCCTTCGGCCACGTGCCTGGCTATTGTTCCTCCGCACCCCAGGATTTCATCGTCGGGATGGGCGGCTATGACAAGTATTGTTTGTTTCATAAATCTTTTTATTTTCCACATAATATTAAAAGGTTGCAGAGTTAATTGCTTGCCTTTTCAACCTTGAGCAAAAATCTCTGGCCATGCAGATCAAAAAAGGCCGGATACTTTTCATTATCCACCACCCGCAGTAGATTGAATTGCTCCCGGATGGTTTTGTCCGGATCAAGCCGGCTGTCTTCCGGCCTTCGTCTAAGATAAAAGCTTTCCAGGATCTGCCAAGTGAGCGGGGACAACCTTTCCCCAGGGGCAGATCACTTTCATGGACTGCCAGATTATGCATGAACATATCCAGCACCACGGATGGTACGATCTTTCCGCAGCTCAGATAAAAGCAGAAATCCGCCGGTTGCAGGGTCTCTTTGTCGTGAGCCCAAAGCACTTTATGGCCTTTATTCAGCCAGGATTGAAGAAGACCCGGCAGCCAATCATTTATCCAGCTGTCCCTATCCGAGAGGATGGCAATCGAAAGGTGCGCACCCCCCTCTGCAAAGGCTGTTCCTCGAATCCCAGGTACATGAACACGGCTGAAGAAACCTGATTCTCAGGTTTCACCTGGCCCTGGATGTCAGCCGGGCGGATGTTGTACAGCGTGCGTGCTCCCAATCGGACCAGCTCAGCCCCCCAGCCCCGTCCCCGGACAATCCCGTCCAGGGAGTAGTCAATAATTGCTTCATCTCCCTGCAGTTCAAACCTGACCTGCCCCACAGGCAAATCCCTGGCCATTAGAACAAACATATAGGTGTCCGCATCAGCCAGTCTTTTTTCGAACCAGTCCAAATGGGTATTCAGGGAGATGGGTTCCGAATCAAAGGCGTTTTCCCGAACCACTGGATCGTTTACCCAGTCATAATAGATCAATGCGTCATCTTCCAGAGCCGGTCGGAGATATAGATCACTCTTTGAGCTTGGGAGCAAAACTTCTGCCACCCTTTTGGCGCCCAAGCCATCAACCATGGCCTGGCAGGCCTTGGCCTGGAAGCGCAAAATCTCCTGATTCTCACAAATATCAATAATATTTTCGGCCAGAGTAGCCGCCGTTACATCTTTCCAGAACCCCAGGTAATGAATAAGGCCTGCCTGGTAAAGAGCCTCGCAAGCTGGCCTCTGATTCTCTGCAACGCAGATCACTATACTGGGCAGACCGAGGCACATCCTTTCCCAGGTGGTCACACCACCGCCGCCTATTGCCAAGCCAGCCCGGCTCATGAGATCGGCAAGATGGGGGCGCGGGCCGTAGGGATAGGTGCTGGACCGCTCCTCGGCCTGTTGGGCTATCTTATCCTTATGCGGATTGTTAGCGCCCACAACCACGTCCACCTGCACATGGGCCAATTCCGGCACGGACAAGGCTTCCAGGGCCGTGCCTGTAATATCGGCATTATCAGAACCGCCCATGAATACCAGTACCTGTTTGATCTCACCGGTTCGTTGATTCATTGTCCGCCGGTATTGGGCGTATTCAGGCCGGAGCAAAGCATATCTGGGCCCTAAAAGCAGACGGCAGTCTTCAGGGACGAGACCAATATATTGTGAACATCCAGGGCCTGCATGCTGTTCTTGCGCTTCTTTTTCTGTGCCCTTAGTACTTTTATGGTTAAACACTTCTTTCAAAAAATAGTTCTGATCCAAGAGCAGATCGCAGTCGTGCTTCCGATTGGCCAGATCATCAATAGCCATGATTCGGGTAACATGGGATCGGATCTTCTTTTCCCAATGCACATCCAAACTGTAATGGTCCACTATGAGCCAGTCCCAATGTTTTGAACCCAAGGCATCGATTGTCTGTTCGGCGTCCTCATCCTGAGAAACGCCAAGCCAGGCCGCATAGTCATCATTTCCCATTTCGGCATTTTTTTGCTGCTCTGGTGATGGGAGAAGGGACAGAGAAAAGCCCTTTTCAGTAATCATGCCGCCCAGGTGCCCGGGATGCGCCCGGCAGATAAAATGGACCCTACACCCTTGCTTGTGAAGTTCCTCAGCCAGAGCCAGACAACGCATAACATGGCCGCTACCGATTTTATTTGATGCATCAGTACGGAAGAAAATTTTCATAACTATTTGTCAACTTTTATTTTTTCAAGCAAAAACCAAGTAACATCATCTTGTTTGAAATTGGGATCTCGATGGTACACGAACCCATAATCCACTAATTCCAAGTCGGTATAGCGATCCATTAATTCACCGGCAAAATCCCTTTTAAAAAGCCGGTCACTATGTCCCCGATAGTTTAATGACAATGGGGTCGGGTTATAATATTCAGCGATAAGGATGTATTTCCGTGATGCAGCATAGAGCTGCTGATAGGCTATGGACAAATAATCCGGATTGAGGTGAATCAATACCCCTTTTGTGAAACTCAAATCCCAGGTATCATTTATTTCAATCTCAAGCATGGAGCCCTCGATCACATTGATCCCTCTCAATTGCTGTAGCTCTCTGACAGCCTGAGGATTAATTTCTATACCGCACAGATCTGCAGAGGGCTTTAATTGTTGCAAGGCAATCAGGTTGAGCCCTACATTGGATCCGAATTCAATGATAGAGTTAATATCGCTAGTAGCAGTTAAAATTCTGGAAAAAAGGTGTATATTCGACGCAATGTTTTGCACATTTTTATTTCGATCAATATAGGCTGAACCGAACTCCCCGTGCCAGAATGCTTCTTGCTCGGTTTTAAAAGTCATCTCGGTCTCCATGCATTTTTATCTTTATTGCCATGTATGAAACATTAATTCCGACCTTTCCCAATCCTCTAAAGTATCAATGTCCTGCACCATATATCGCGGCAGGATAACCGGTAAAGCACAGGCCAAAGACACCTGCTCTTTATTTATGAAGGCTTCCGCCCTGCCCCAGTAAAACTGCCCCGCATCGTGATAGGCCTCTTCCAGGTCCTGGGAGCGGCTGGAAATATACTCCGGGTAAAAAGGTTCAACCTCGCCCTTATGATTTATTTTTACAGCTCTTTGGATGGGAAATTCGAAAGTGGTCACGCTGAAAGCAAAATCCTTGTTGCTGGATACCAGTTTATCAAACCCCTGCTTTAAATACGCCACCTGAATAAACGGGGCTGTGGCATAAATGCAGCAGGCGTATTGCACGGAAACACCCTGATCCCTGAACCATTCAAGGGCGTGTTTCACAACAGCGTTGGTCCCGGTATAATCATCTGCGAGTTCCTTGGGGCGCATAAACGGAATTTCAGCGCCATACTGTTTGGACACTTCAGCGATTTTTTCATCATCGGTGGAAACAATGATCCGGTCAAAAAGCCCGGAGTCTTGTGCCGCCTGAATGGAATAAGCAATGATGGGCCGGCCGCAGAAATTTTTGATATTTTTTCCCGGGATTCGTTTGCTGCCGCCCCGGGCCGGAATCACGGCGACTGTTTTCATTGGCAAATGGCCTCCTTTATGCTGCAAATCACTTTATCCTGGTCTGCATTGCGCATTGCCGGAAAAAGGGGAAGGGAAACGGCTTCCTGATAATATTTTTCAGATTCAGGATACCGGTCAATTCCAAATCCCATGGAATTGTAATAAGGCTGAGCAGGGACAGGAATGTAGTGCACATTTACCCCGATTGCCTTTTGGCGCAAAAAGTCAAATATCTCTTTCCGGCTCCGGTCAATGGCTTCTAGTTGAAATCGAATAATATAGAGATGCCAGGATGAGGATGCATCCTGTATTACTTTAGGCGTTATCACAGCAAGATCATCCAGCAATTGGTCATATCGGCGGGCCAGGTCCCTTCTTTTGGACACAAACGCGTCAAGGCGCTCCAGCTGGCTGATGCCGAGTGCTGCCTGAATATCTGTCATCCGGTAATTATAGCCAAGATCAATCTGCTGGTAATACCAGGGTCCGTCGGGGTCATGGGTCATTTCGGCCGGGTCGCGGGTAATGCCGTGGCTTCGGAGCAGTTCCATTTTCCGGGCAAGGGCCGGGTCGTTGGTCATGGCCATGCCCCCTTCGCCCGTTGTGATGATCTTGACCGGGTGAAAACTGAAAACAGTGATGTCGCTGTAGAAACAAGAGCCCACGGGCCGGCCCTGGTAGGCCCCGCCGATGGCATGGGAGGCATCTTCGATAATGGAAAATCCGTATTTCCGGGAAAGGGCGTGGATGGCGGCCATGTCGCAGGACTGGCCGCACATGTGCACGGGAATCAATACATGGGGCAATTTTCCGGTGCTTTCAGCTTCGGCCAGTTTAATTTCCAGAGCCCCTGGGCTCATGTTATAGGTGTTTGGATCAATGTCTACAAAATCCACGTCCGCCCCGCAGTAGCGGGCGCAGTTGGCAGATGCCACAAAAGTGATGGCCGATGTCCATACCCGGCTGCCATTGCCCACCCCAAGGGCTCGGCAGGCCAGATGCAGGGCGGATGTGGCGCTGTTTGCCGCAACCCCGTAATCTGCCCCCGTCCTGGCGGCCACGGCCTGTTCAAACCTCGTCATCACCGGACCCTGGGTGAGGCAATCAGATTTTAATACCGCCACAACGGCATCAATGTCTGCCTGGGTGATATCCTGTTTTCCGTATGGGATCATTGCAGTCCCAGATGGTTATACTGTTTGATTTCATCCACGTTTAAAAACCGTGGATTGTTTCCGGAATTGTATTCAAAACCCTGTTTTACCGGCATGCCCTTTTCTCCGAGCCTGTTTTTGTTATACCCGTTGGACATGCCGAAAAACTTAATGGAAGGACAAATCACGTAATGATCATCAAACTCCAGGGTCAGATGGGAATCGTCTGCAGGGCACATGATTTCATGGAGTTTTTCCCCCGGCCGGATGCCCACTATTTTGTGGGGCAGACCGGGTTCCATGGCTGCGGCCAGATCCACAATCCGCACAGAGGGAATCCGGGGAATAAATATTTCCCCGCCCTGCATGCGCTCAAAATTGGTGAGAACAAACTCCACCCCTTGCTGAAGGGTGATCCAGAACCGGGTCATGTCTTCGTGGGTGATGGGAAAATGATCGGTTCCATCCTGCAAAAGCTTTT
This sequence comes from Desulfosalsimonas sp., assembly GCF_055149105.1. Classification (NCBI taxonomy): domain Bacteria; kingdom Pseudomonadati; phylum Thermodesulfobacteriota; class Desulfobacteria; order Desulfobacterales; family Desulfosalsimonadaceae; genus Desulfosalsimonas; species Desulfosalsimonas sp. The sequence continues at coordinate 53,187 of NZ_JBSRLA010000013.1, forward strand.
GAAAAAACGGCACCACCGAACCCCGGGAACCCACAACATTGCCGTAACGAACAACCGCAAACCGGGTTTTTCTGTCTCCGGCCAGATTGTTGCCGGCCACAAAGAGCTTGTCTGAGCACAACTTGGTGGCCCCATAGAGATTTGCCGGATTGGCGGCCTTGTCCGTGGACAGGGCAATGACTTTTTCCACCTCATTTGCCAAAGCAGCGTGGATGACGTTTTCCGCCCCCTGGATATTGGTCCGGATGCACTCGGTGGGGTTGTATTCCGCAGCCGGCACCTGCTTGAGAGCCGCAGCGTGAATGACATAATCAATGCCCCGCATGGCCATGGTCAGCCGGTCCCGGTCCCGGACATCGCCGATGAAATAGCGCATGCAGGACTGATTAAAATCCTGCTGCATCTCAAACTGCTTGAGCTCGTCTCTGGAATAAACCACAATGCGGCGGGGATTATACCCCTCCAGAATGGTTTTTATATATTTTTTCCCAAACGACCCTGTTCCGCCGGTAATCAGTATGGATTTGCCATTTAGCATTTTTTTACCATTGTTGAAATTTCATCAAAACCCTTACGCCGGTATCTGCAAAAAAACCGGCTGCCTCAGCCTAATACTGGAATGCTATTCGGCCAAATCAACAAAAAGGTTTAGGGTAAAAAAGCGGGAAGGGTCCGGGGGATAAACCTTGATTATTGTCTTTGGGCTAACCCCAAAGACAATAATCGAAACCCCTTCGTCTGAAGACAATTATCAAGCCCCCCTTTTTGACCCGTAAAATTCTACTTGAATTTTCGACATGTTGACTGATATTGTAAATAAAACTGCCGCAAATCAAAAAAAGTATAAAGAACATGCGCAGAGAATATATCATTCAAACGGCAAATGAACTGATTTTCGCCAGATAATGTTTGGGGGTATAACAATCGAATATTCGGAGTTGATCGAATACTGTCCAAATTCCGGGGACATAATACAGAATTCAAAAGATAGGGGGATGGGCAATAACGGGGCAGGATCGTCACAACCAGTCGGCGTTTTTAATCAAAAATTCTATTTTTCAAGAGGATTGAGGACTTGAAATCCGAGATCAGACACCACGGCGCAAAGATTTTTATCCGAGGCTGCAAAATACCAGTCTCTTTCCGCAATCAATATAAATGCTGCCGCATGCATCGCATCAAGTGATCTCAGGCCATATCGACTGCCGTAATTTTCAAGCAATTGTTCAGCTTCATCAATGACTTTGCGGTTAAGCGGCTGAATGTTAAAAGAATCCCACCTTTCCCGAAAGCCCTGCTGAAGCAGGTTATAGTGCTCCCTGCTTAATTCCTGATTCCGCAGCAGCCTTTGCAATGCACTTTGAAACTCGAGTCTGGCAAGATCAAGAAGTGTTATTTTCCGGGCGTTACTTACCCAGTCCATAACCGCTTTTGTACCGTTTTCCGCCTGAAACAGTTTCACCAGCACTGAAGTATCGAGAAAAAGATTCACAGCCGATCCTCGCGCTGTCTGTGAATTTCATTGCTGAGACTTGTTTTACATTTCTGCATGGCGGCATGGAGCTGTTCATAAGTAATTTTGTAGCTTTCCCGGGGGATAGGGGAATGACGGGAAAGCCGCAACTGATCAATCCATTCGTTGACAAGCATGATGTCTGCTTCAGACAAATCATCCAGGGCTTTGATAGTCTGTTCTTTGATTTTCATATAGACCCCCTCCTCTCTTGAACCGCTTTCATCTGTCCATTTTTTCAATAAATGAAAAGCATCTTCATTTTAAATCAATTTAACAGGAGATTGCCTTTTTTGCAATCAGGAGTGGACCCCATTTTGTGACCAGAGGGAGTCAATCCTTGATTATTGCCTTATCCAATTCCGGGGACACAATATGCAATTTTCTTGAAATTCGATACAGCCTCAGGCATGATTCAAATATGGCACGTTTACCCAGAATCGTTGTACCCGGCTGCCCCCATCATGTGACCCAGCGTGGCAACCGAGGCCAGAAGACCTTTTTCAGCAGTGGGGATTACCGGCAGTATATCAGGCTGATGTCACAGTGGTGCCATGAGCATGGCGTACAAATATGGAGTTATTGCCTGATGCCCAACCATATCCATCTCATCGCCGTGCCGGATCGTTCCAAACTGGGATCGGCTCCTGGAATCAGGACTGCCGGAAGCAGACAAAGACAGCATCAAAATGCACGGCAAAACCGGCCGTCCACTGGGAAACGAGGACTTTCTGGATTCCGTGGAAAAGATGACAGGCCGAAAAGTCAGGCCGCAAAAGCCAGGACCGAAACCAAAAAATTAGGTATTGTGTCCCCCGCAATCTCGCGCAATCCTCGGTTTCAGGAATAGAGAGAGATTTTTATTTTACTTCCTGTTGCATAAGCGTATCTTTTCAGGCTTCGCAGGCTCGGTAGAGAACCGCCGGATTCAAGTCGCGCCACGGATGATTGCGTTGTCCCCATTTTTTCAGCCAATTGTTTCTGGGTCATGCCGGACCTGATTCTGGCCCTTATCAATTCATTGACCAATTGAAATTCTTCCTCCATGTCAGCGAAAACTTTAGCATACTCGGGATCTCCCACAAGCATTTCCTTATGCTTTTCTTCTATACTCTTACCCATTTTCTATCTCCCGGGCTCTTTTCAGAGCAATTTTTAATTCTTTGCGCGGCAGCTTATTTGATTTTTTGATGAAACACCTGAGAATTATGATCTTTTTGCCCGTCGCTGTAATGTAAAGACTCCTTCCCTGTAACGCTCTTATTTCCCAGATTTTATCCTGGACATGCCTTATGTACGGCAACCCAATATTGGGAAGCCCGAATTCCTTGATCAAATTTGAAATATGAACTGTTTTTGCCCTGACTTCAGCAGGTAATCTTTCAAATTCCGACTCTACTGTCTCATCTAAAAACTCAATCACCCAATTATCCATAAAACGAATATATAGCATTTTTGCTATATCGTCAAGAAATAACAGATTCAGGAGTGGACCCCATTTTGTGACCAGAGGGGGTCAAACCTCGATTACAATTCCGTACAATTCCGGGTAGAGTAGAAGGCAGGCCAGCCTGCCCTCTACTCTACCCGGAATCCCGCAATTTGACGGGACACAACAATGCAGCCTTTTCAGCAAACTTCTTTCAAAACACATATCCCCTTGACATATCCCTTATTGTTTTTATAATAAAACCATTCTAAACAAAATCGAAAAGGGGGATACCATGACCAATGTCAGAACCAGGATTTTCAAAAGCAACAGGAGCCAGGCTGTTCGCCTTCCCAAAGAGGTTGCCATGCCGGAATCAGTAAAAGATGTTGAGATCACAAAAATCGGCAATAAGCGCATCATCATTCCGGCGGGACAGTCCTGGGATGATTGGTTTGAATCTGAAGGGGTTTCCAATGATTTTATGTCAGATCGCCACCAGCCCAAAGACCAGACCAGGGAATCCATGTAATGCTGAAATATATGCTGGACACAAATGTTATAATATACACAATGAAAAATCGGCCCCGGCAGGTAAAAAAACAATTTCAGCAGCACGACGGCCGAATGGCCGTCTCTGCTGTAACTCTGGGTGAATTGGTATTCGGGGCTGAACACTCACAAGCGGTTGAAAAAAACCTGGCCGATATTGAATCGCTGATCGCCAGGCTTGAAGTGCTGCCTTTTGAAAGCAAAGCCGCATATCATTTTGGACAGGTAAGGGCGGCCTTATATAAGGCGGGCTCTCCCATAGGTACATATGACATGATGATTGCAGGACATGCCCGGGTCCTGGGGTTAGTACTGGTGACCAATAGCCACAAAGAATTCCAGAGAGTGCCTGGACTACTGCTTGAAAACTGGGTGTAAAAAAAATAAGGGTCACCGCCCCAACTCCGGGGACAAAAAGATGACAGGCCGAAAAGTCAGGCCGCAACAGCCAGGACCGATACCAAAGCATTAGGTATTATGTCCCCGGAATAGCTTGACAGCCCTTATTAAATATCATAATTTGATATCAGAATAATATCAAAAATAGAATCACAACAAGGGGGCTGAATGAAAGCGATTACCATACGGGGCATAGAGCCCGAAGTGGCTGAAAAATTAAAACAAACAGCAAGCTCACAGGGAAAAAGCACAAACCGGTTGATCCTTGATATAATTAAAAAAGAACTCGGTTTTGAAAAAGAAAAACGATATTCCCGTCGATATCATGACCTTGATGATTTGCTTGGGACATGGAGCGAAGCCGAATTCCAAAAAATCAGCAATAAAATCAATCATGAAAGACAAATCGATCCGGAACTTTGGTCATGAAAAAAGTCATGATTGACACGAACATATACTCCACGGCCATGAAAGGGGAACCCAGGGTTGTTGATTTATTGCGAAAAATTGATCAGATCGGCATATCAACAATAAGCGTCGGTGAGTCTTTCTCAGGCTTTAAAGCCGGCAGCAGGGAAGAAAAAAACCGGGAAGAACTCGAGGTTTTTCTTGATTCCCCGAGAGTGGCTGTTCACGGGATTGAGGTAGAAACCGCCGATTTTTATGCCGTTATACTCAATCAACTCAAAGCCGCAGGCACCCCTATTCCCACAAATGACATCTGGATTGCGGCCTCCGCCTTGCAACACGGATACAAACTTTTTTCAGAAGATAAACATTTCAACTTTATCCATGGCTTAATACAAATCAAGGCTATTTCGGGGACATAATTTTCAATTCCGGAAACCTTTTTCAGAAATGCGGATTACCGGCAGTGTATCAGGCTGATGTCACAGTGGTGCCATGAGCATGATGTACAAATATGGGGCTATTGCCTGACGCCCTATCGTGTCCATCTCATCGCCGTGCCGGTCGATGAATCAGGATTGGCAAAAGCCGGGTCCGAAATCAAAAAATTCGGTAGTGTGTCCCCGGAATACCCAACGGTTTGACGGGTTTGCCCGCTTTTTTCACTTTTTTAGCGCTTGTTTTGCCTGCGCAAGAAACTCGGCAAAAAACGCCGCGAAAATTCCGAGCATGAGGCCCAGCACCAAAGATAAAGCGCCGATTGTCATGCCGCCCCGGCCTATGGTTTCAGCTGGCATGGCTACATTGGCAGCCTTTGTTTTATTCATACGATCTTCATTGATCTGAAAAAGCTCGATTTCCCTTTCCTTGCGCTCAATGGGCCTTTGATATTCAGCAGACAGCTGCTTTAACTCCACTTCCAATTTTTCGATTAAACGATTGAGGTCCTCTGTTGCCCGCTCATGATCGGATATCTGTTTTTCGATCTGACCCTGAAGCCTTTCAATTTCCCGTTCCTTCTCCCTGACTTCTCTTGCATGCTCATTTTTCAGGGTAACCAGATCGGCCTTTAATTGCTCTATGGTTTCTTCTCCCTCAAGGATCTCTAAATGATTTTCTTCAAGTTCTGCTTCCATGCTGGAGCGTTTTTCGGGAATGCCCAGGGAAAGCTGATGCTGAATATCCACCAATTGTTTTCTGGCTTTTTCAGAATGATTCCCAAGGAGCAAGGCAGCCAGGGCCAGAGTGGGGTCATTTTTTGCCCCTTCAAACAAACTCTTTTGATTATCCATTGCCTTATCCTGCCAACTGCGCAGGTCGTTTATTTGTTGTTCAAGCAGCCGGGCCTCAACAGAAAGCCTATCCAGCCTTCCTTTAATCCTTTCCCTTTGATTTTCAAGCCAGGACACCCTATCGGTGTTTCTCCGTATCCTATGCTCAAGATCCTGTTTTTTAAGTTTGAAATTATCCTTCGTGGCTTCCAGGGCATCCCTCTGATCTGCCAAATCGTCCTTGAGTTCCTGCTGCCTGAGCAGAAAAGCCTCTTTTTTTTCTACCAGCTCGGCCTGAAGTTCTGCTAGTTCGTTTTTTTTGCTGATTTTTTCAAGCTGAAAACGGTTTTCATCCTTTAACTCCTGCAAATCCAACCGCATCTCTGCAAGGTTGATGGAAAACCTCTTCTGATAAAAATCAAATGTTTGCTCATGGACTTCTGAAAGCCTTTTTATGATACTCTGATGTAAACTATCCACAACTTCCTTTTGATCTGGATTTGCGGTTGTTTCCAGAAATACGAAATCTCCGGTCCCTTCTCCGTCCGGAACGGAAATCTTAATTTTGGGCAATTGAGAAACATTTAATTCAAATTTTTCAGAGATTTCATTGCAAGTGCGTGGAAGGATGGAATTGCTTAGCCGGGTCTCTACTGCTTCACGGTTTTCCAGCCGTTGCGTTTCTCCAGAATCGGTTACAATCTTTCCTATTTCGATACTGGTAATATAGCGTTCCTGCATCGACTTTGTGACCCAAACACCAACACCGACAAGTATACAAAGGACGATAACCCCGAAAATCACCCATCTGCGGCGAACAAGGACGAGCCATAAGTCAATCAGTCTAATTTCATCTTCCGCAGGCCCATAATCAGGATACTGCGGCACATGCCCGTGATGGTCCTGATGGTGTTGCCTTCCTGCCTGTTTTTCTTCATCCATTTAAAAACCTCGGATCTTTTTTGTGAATTACCGTTTACTACTGCATTGTCTGTGTTTTTCCGGCTTCAGCCGAAAACATGGCCTCCTGGCCGGAGCAGCTGTACTCGGGCAGAATTGTTTTCAAATATTGGCGGATACTGGAATCGTTTCTCTGTTTTGCGGCCTGCTTGAGCATGGCCAGATACCCGTTTAAGGACTCTGCGTCCACACTGGCGCAGTTTAAGACCATGATCTTGGCATGATCGGTTGCCACCACGTTTTCATGATCGGTCATGAGCTCTTCGTAGAGCTTTTCGCCCGGCCTTAAGCCCACATATTCGACCTTGATGTCCACATCCGGTTCAAACCCGGAAAAGCGAATCAAATCCCTTGCCATTTCGGCAATTTTGACCGGTGCGCCCATTTCCAGGATAAAAATCTCACCGCCTTTGCCCATGGCCCCGGCCTGGAGGATCAACTGGCAGGCCTCGGGGATGAGCATGAAATATCGCACCACCTCCGGATGGGTCACAGTGACCGGGCCGCCGTTTTTGATCTGTTTTTTAAACAAAGGGATCACGCTGCCGGCGCTGCCGATCACGTTGCCAAACCGCACCGTGACAAACCGGGTAGCCGACTTTCCGGCCATGCTTTTGTGCTGCACGATCATCTCAGAGACCCGCTTGCTGGCCCCCATGATATTGGCCGGGTTCACGGCCTTGTCAGTGGAGACGAAAACAAATTTTTCGCATCCATAACGGTCTGCCACATCCACCATGTTTTCAGTGCCCATGATATTGTTTTCCACAGCCTTCCACGGATGGGCCTCCAGCATGGGCACATGCTTGTAGGCGGCGGCGTGAAAAACAATCTCCGGGGAAAACCGGTCAAATACGTTTTCTATTTCCCTGATGTGCTGGACATCGCCAAGATGGGCAATCACGGAGACATTGGGATAATTGCGCCGCAATTCCAGGTCGATTTCATATAGCGGGCTTTCCGCCCATTCAAAAAGAATGATCTTTGACGGCGCAAACCGGCAGATCTGCCGGCACAGCCCCCTGCCGATGGAACCCCCGGCTCCGGAGACAAAAACGGTCTTTCCCTTTAAAAAAGCCCCGATTTGTTCCTGATCCAGTTCCACGGGCTTTCTGCCGAGCAAATCCCGGAACTCCACGTCCCGAATGGCATTGACCGTGACCCGGCCGTCAATGAGTTCGCCCATGCCCGGCACTGTTTTGAACTTGATACTGCAGTACTTGCACAGCTCCACAATGGAACGGATTTTTGCCGCATCCGCCGAGGGGATGGCAATGACCACATCAGAAACCCCCAGTCGTTCAACAACCCTGGGAAGCCGGGAAATCTTGTCCAAAACCGGCACCCCGTGAATCTTTCTGCCCTTTTTTCCCGGGTCATCATCGAGAAAGCCCATGACCTCGTATCGAATCGAGGCATTGTCCTTGATTTCGCGCAGGATTTTTTCCCCGCAGTCGCCCGCGCCAATGATCAGGATTCTGTGCGGCGCACTCTTTTTCTCTCTCAAGACCCTGACCAGATTTTGAAACAGCGCCTTTGTCCCGGACCTTCGCGCTGACTGCTCAAAAAGCACCCTGGCGGCCACGCGAACCCCGGCAATGGCAATCAAAGTAAAGCAGTAATCAATCAAAAAAATCGACCTGGAAAAACCTTCAAAGCGGTATCTGGCCAGCACAAACAGAACCAGCACAACAGATGCAGTTGTTGCCGCCTGTATCACGTTGAAAAGATCATTTAAGCTGGTATATCGCCACATGCCGCTGTAAAGATCAAAATAATAAAACGCGGCAACCTTTATGATCAGCACGTAGGGCAGAAGAGTAAAAAAGGGCGCAAATTCCCGGCTTGAAACACTAAAGTCAAAACGAACAAGGTAGGCGCCATAATGGGCGGCCATCAGCAATAAAATATCAAGGCAGAGAATGATAAAAAAGTTTTTGGAAAATCGAATTTTCAATTGTGCGATCCATTTGGCAGATTTGTTTTGAAGCGGGTCCAAAGCCCGTTATATCAAGGGCGATAAATACCACAGCCAAAGGGTTAAAGCAAGACCGCCAAGCTGGCCTCAAACCCTGATTTTTGCCTTTCGGACGAAAAAAGCCGATCTTTAATGCTGCCATCAAATGAAATTAAAGCAAATAATCAGGATTTGCCACCTATCCGTGCTAAACCGGCTCAACCATGTCTGAATCCAGCTCAACCGATACAGACTGCATGATGCTGGTCACCGAAAGCACCAGGCGAAAATGTTTGTCGGTGCGAACCACCACGCCTTCAACATCCTTTAACGGGCCCCTGGTGACACGCACACGCCTTCCCGGATGCAGAAAATCCGCCGGAAAAACCGGAAGCCCCGAGCAAAGGGCCTGGTGGATATCGCGCAGTTCCTGCACCAGGGTAACCGGATCTGAAACATCAATGACACGGGCAATCTGATTGGAGCGCAAAGCCGTGTACCGGCCGGAATCATCTGCCCTGAAAAACAAATAACCCGGAAACAAAGGCAACAGGCTGTAGCGGACCCGTTTGGCCGAAGACTGCTGCCGCCGGACCATGGGCAGAAAATAGCCGATGCCGCGATCGGCCAGGTAGCCGGCCAGGGCTTTTTCCCTGCGGCTTTTCACGTGGGCGATGCGCCAGCTGATGGAACCTGCCGGTGACGCGTCCGCATTTTCAAGCAAATCCTCCGGAAAAATCGGGGTCGGGTTTTTCTCCGGTGACAGGGTCATACTGCAAACCTTTCTTAATCCAGATAAATGGCATGATTACATACCATGATTCCACAATGCGTCAAGACTCGGGTAACCGAGCGCAAAAAAATATTCTGATCCGGCGTCCGCGGGTTCAGACGACCATGAATGCAGCGTGCTGTTCTGCAGAAGGCACTGACGCCACCATGGAGGTGTCAACATCGGATCTGACGTAATCGGCAGCCAGATCAATGGTGCCGGGCATCTCAAAGACAGGATGGAAATTGAAATCCAGGAGGGATCGGTAAAATTGGGCGTAGACTTGCGGCCGGGTCCGGACAAAAATCTGATATGGTGCGGCAATCCTGAAAAACTGCGCAAAATGATGAATCATCAGATAAAGGCTGGCAGCGGAAAAAAATTTGGTGTCCGGCCGGGTGTAAAACTGCGGGTAAAACCGGATGATTTCAATTCGCCGGGAAAAGCGGTTCAGGGAAATCATCAGGTTTTGGGAAAGTTCCCTGCCGCTGGCCCGGCTGATAATGAAATATGCCATGCAGTCGCCCTCTGCCGCGCACCGGATTTGGTAACGGGCCAGCAGGCGCGGCAGATTCTGACGCATAAACAGGGATGCAGGGGCAAAGGCCGGAACCGGCATGGGCGGATGCTCACTATCTGCGGCGCTGTTTTTTACGGCCGCGGGTTTTTTGATTGGACTGGCTGATTTTAATGGAACGGCCCTTGATCTGGATGCCGTTTAGCGCCTTGATGGCACGGTCGGCCTCGGAATTGTCCGGCATGTCCACAAATCCAAAGCCCTTGGACTGGCCTGAAAAACGGTCTTTTACAATATTGACACTTTCAATGGTTCCGAATTCGGCAAAAGCGCCTTTTAAGTCTTCTTCGGTCACATTATAGGCAAGGTTGCCGATGTACATGTTCATATAAGGATTCTCCTCTGCTTGGGTGGCATTGATGGCAATGGCGCTGTTTCCGTTAATCCGCCACACAATCAGCGGAAAAGCGTCGGACCGGGCCCGGTCCTTGAAGGGCAAGCAAACAGGAAAGGCGGGCCTGAAAAAATCACAAAGACCCGCCGCAAAAATGCTCTTTACCACAACATTATATGTATGACAGAAATCAACGTTTATGTCAATGTTTAAAACCATGGATATTCCGCCAGGACAAATACACCCCTGCCGGACAATCCCGTTTCTCAAACCCGGAAACTATCCGGCGACATGCTTTTCCAGCACATCCTTATACAACCGGGCCGGCTCCGGGACTTCCGGGAGTGCATCAATGCGGTCGACTGTTTCCTCATACAGATTCCAGGTGGCCGTGTGGTCGACCTGGAGTGCGGCCCCTTCCAGGGACAGGCCTGCAAACGCCCCCCGGCTCCGGCTGTAGGAATAAATCTCGGATTTCAAGGTCACATCCGTTGCCGCACCTGCCTGGCGGCCCACGGGTCCGGCCGCCACGGAAGCGTCGGCGCCCACGGTGAACCGCCCGTTTTTGATCTGATCAATGGCCTTGCGGCTTTTAAACACCAGCACCAAATCCGTGGACTGGGCCCCGATCTGCCAGCCAATGCTTCCTCCGTAAAGCTTGATAAAAAAGGGATTTTTCCAGTTGCCCGCATCATCTCGCACCGCAACCACACCGCTGCCATAACGGCCGCCGATGATAAAACCAAGCTTGTAGACGCTGGGAATTACGGCAATTGCCTCGGCCTCGTTGAGAAGGGCCGGCGGGATCCTGTTTTCCGGAATGGCACGAAGATCTTCAAGAACCTCAATGCTGTTTTGAATAATTTTTACCTCCCGGCTGTTTCCTGCCTCGGCCGTGCTTCCGATGATCAGCACACACACGGCCGCAGCCGCCATGATCCAGCATACATATCCCCTCAATACCTGTTTCATCTGATTTCTCCCTTGTTTTCAATAAAACGGCGGCAACGGCTGCCGAGCTTTAAAAAAAATTTCGCAAAATCCATTCAAACAAATCGTCCCCGGAGAATTGAGAAGTGCGGTATACCCTGGTTTCTCCCGGGTTGGGGGCATACCGTGGTCCGCGCTCCGGTATCAGCGGTTCGGCATCAAAGCGTGCAGGTCCGGATCTTTGGGATGAGGCCGTGCGCACGCGTACCTCTCCGGTCTCCCGCTGCCGCTCATAATCCCTGCGCTTTGCTGAATCAGCCAGCACCGAGTAGGCTTCCTGAATATCTCTGAATTCGCGGCTGTCGCCGCCGGCGTGATCGGGGTGATACTGTTTGGCCAGGCGGCGGTAGGCGGTCTTGACCTCTTCATGGCCGGCATCGGCAGGGATGCCGAGAATGGCGTAATAGCTCCTTGCCATAATCCATACCCTCCTGATCCACCCGGTAAAATTTTGCTTTTATCGGATCATCCAGAATTTTTAAAAAATATAAACAATCCAAACCGGTTCGTCAATTTTTATGCAGCCCGCATTTCCTGCTCCACGTCCGCCATCATTTCCTCAAAATGCGGAATCTCCCGGCGCCTGAGCAACGCCGGGATCTTTTCCGTGTCAATGACGTGGGGGTGGTCGTGATGGGTTTTTAACATTTTAACAATGTCAAGGCGATCTGAAAGGCCCTTTTCAGACCGGGGATCCTTGGCGTAGCGGTGCAGCTTCATGGCAATGATGTACTCAGGCTTTAAAATACTGATGCCCCGGCCTCCAAAACTGAGGATGTTGGTGGATTGTTCCCGGTTTTCCAGAATCCAGCGCATGAGCTTGCCGGAAACCGGCCGGCTTTCAGCAGACAGGAAATCCACGTAAAGCCTGGTTTTTCGGTGACGCAGGCTATGGCCCGGAGAATCTGAGGTTTCAAAGCATTGATCAAGCACGGCCGATTTTTCCGAAGCAATGTCATCTTCCAGAAATGCCTCAAAATCAGCTTCTTCCAGCAGCACGTCCACATCAAATGTCACCCGGGGCTGCACCGGCGGCTGAATGTACTTCGACGCTGCCAGGGCCCCCACCAGGATGGCGGTATCATAGACCCGTGACACGTCGAGGATCACCCGGTCAAAATTGTTGACATCCGGATCATCTGAAAAAAAATCCAAAAAATGTTCCGCTACGACAAAACACTGGGTTTCATCGCAGGAAGTAATCTGCTGGAGCATATATTGCGGTTTCCTCTCCCTGATGGCGCCGTAAAAAGTCCTAAAACGGATATCACCGTCAACCACTAAAGAGATAATTTATTGATTTTACTTAACACTTAATCACTTAAAACTTAACACTGCCTGTAAAAAAGACTTTTTACAGGCTTATCTTCCCTGGTTTGCGCAAATACGGACATATCATATCCATAAATCCGTTGGCATGCAAGAACATCATTGACATTGCCCCTTTTGCATCGCATATGAAGTATGATATAGAAAAATCCGGCCGGACCCGAATTGTTTGAAAAACCGGAAATGAAACCATACCTGCTGCCTACAGGACGTGTTTATCCATGCGGCTTAAAAGTGAAACCATCAATGATCTGCTGGTGGTCAAAGTGCTGGACAGCGCAGTTGACGCCGGCAATGCCCTTGAGCTCAAGGCGGAGCTGCTGCCCCTGGTGGAAAAATACCGGAAAGTGGCCCTGGACATGGGCAAGGTAAAATTCATGGACAGCTCCGGGGTGGGGGCAATGCTTTCCTGCCTTCGGGCCATTCATCACAACGGCGGCGAACTGAGGCTTTTCTCGGTGAAGCCCAACCTGTATCAATTGTTTAAGCTGGTGCGCCTTGACACACTGGTTGGAATCCATGAAAACCGAAAAACCGCCCTTGAAGCCTTTGACCGCAACCCCGATGCCACCACCTGATCCGAAAACCAGCCCGGAAAACCTCAAAGATGCCGATTCAGGCCAATCCATTGTGCTTTTTTTCCCCTTTGAAAACCTGCCTGAAAACGCCAATGATCTGCTCGGGCCCTTATCGGAGATCTCGGGCATCCAGGTCGGAGACCTGCGTTACAGGCTTTCAGGCCGGGGCCTTACCCGGCTGAGCCCGGACCCGGCACCGGAAAAAATCAGCCACTGCATCAGGCAAATCCGGGACATGGGCCTTGCAGCGGTACAGGTGCCGGAATCGGCCGTGAGGAGCCGATTCCGGCTGCCCACGGCCAGAAAGATCAGCATCGCTGACTCCGCTGTGGTGTTTTTTGACCGGCAGGACAATGCAGTGCTCACAATCGACAAAAAGACCGATCTTCTCGTGATTGCTGCCGATCTTTCCGGAAAGGTCGTGGAAAAGCCGGACCTGAGCCTTTTCATGGAGACCCGGTCAGCCGGCAGAGATTTTGACCAGGCATTGAAACGCATATCAGCGGCCAGGCCAGTGGCCGTGATCTGCAAAATCAACCAGGGGGAACCCCCTGCAGGGGTGTTTGTGGATCATACAAGGTTTTCCTATCCCAGCATGCAAAACCATATGGACCTTAGTGCAGCCGTGAATTTTCGCAACCTCACGGCCATTGTCACAAAACGTGCCGGAACCGCAGTAACGGATCATTTTTTTGGCGCCGCCCGCCTGCCCGGGGCTGTGCCTGATTATCAAAGCGGAGAAAAAGAAATCCTGACCGCCTTAAACCGCTATACCCGCTACATGGTGGCCGCTGCCCGGGCCGGCGTTTTCGGGCAGGCCCGCAAACCCGCTGATGATGCCGGTTTTTCCGCCATCCCGGGATTCACAGGACCCGGCAGGACTGCGCAACCATCCGAAAATGAGCAGAATTTTTCGTTTCCGCACGATTCGTCCTCATCCCGGGCGACCAAACCCAAACCCCCGCCGGAGCCTGATTCTTCCGGCATCAGGGGCTATTTCGCAAAGGCGCCTCACGAATTTATTATGGGCGGGGTTTTTGCGGTAATGGCGGTTTTATGGTGTTTTTTTAACCTTCAGCGCTTTGACCACCCGGTTTTCTGGAACACTTTGGCCGGCGTCGGTCTGATCACCGCCGGCCTGGGGCTTTTTTCCTATTCCCTGGTAATGCTGCACTACAAACGAATGATTGAAAACACCCCTACTTCCCGGGTTCGCTCGGTGGCCATGGGCACTGCCGAACTCGAGGGGCGGGCCCGCCAATATTATGATCTGCGCTCACCCCACAGCAAAACCAGGTGCGTGTATTACTGGTGCACGTATCTGCGGCGGGTGCGCACTTCAAAGAAAAACGAGTGGCGGGTGGAAAAAATTGCCCGCTCCGGGGCCCTGCCCTTTTACCTGGAGGATGAAACCGGCCGGATCCTGGTGCGGCCCAGGGGCGCACTCATGCTTGCGGACAAAAGCCGCCAGGAGTTTTGGGGCGGACAGGGGATGTGGCTGGCCCCGGATCTTCGGGACAGGGGCACAAAAATCATCGAAACCCTAATTGCAGAAGGCGCCCGGATCTACGTGCTGGGCGCTGCCGGAACCGAACGCACCGGCCCGGCTTTCAGACAGCGGCTGATCACCCGCCTTCGGGCGCTCAAATCTGACCCCGACGCCCTTGCACAATACGATGCTAACAACGACGGCCGAATTGACGAACACGAATGGGAAGCCGCCCGCACGGACATGGAAACCCGGCTGCATGCCGAATCTTTGGCCGGCGGCACAGGCCCCGGCGAGCGGCCGGTGATCAAAAAGCACAAACTGGCCATGATGCCGTTTATCATTGCAGATTCTGAAGCAGCCATCATCCGAAAACTGGCCCTGCGCACCTGGCTTCTGCTGCCGGGCGGTCTTGCGGTTGCCGGGCTCGGCCTGCAGCTGCTGATACGTCTTTACGGCGGATAACAAACCTTGAACCTTGAACCTTGAACATTGAACCTTGAACCTGGAAAGGAACAAAACCCATGAGCACCATTATCCTGTTGATTCTTTTAGGGGTGGTTGTTGCCCTGATCATTTACCTGGTGGTCATCTTCAACGGCCTTGTGCGGCTGAAGCATAACATTGACCGGGCATGGAGCAACATTGACGTTTTGCTCAAACAGCGCTACGATGAGCTGCCCAAGCTCGTCCGGGTATGCGAGGGATATATGCAGCACGAACGGGCGGTGCTGGAAAACGTCACCCGGGCGCGGGCGCAATTGGACAATGCCGGCAGCGGCACGGAGGTGATCGAAGCCAACAATGCCATTTCCCAGGCCCTGCGATCGCTTTTTGCCGTTGTGGAAAACTATCCGGATCTCAAGGCGGACCAGGCTTTCCGGCAGCTCCAGAGCCGGGTTTCCCAGCTCGAGGACCAGATTGCCGACCGCAGGGAGCTTTACAACGACAGCGTGAATCTGTTTAATATCCGGATCGAGCAGTTTCCGGACGTGTTTGTGGCCAACATGATGAAGCTTGTACCCAGGCAGCTCTGGCAGATTGAGCCCGAACACCGGCGGGATGTGGAAATCAGTTTTAACATGGCATAAATAGCGGCCGAACAAGGAGTTTTTTAAATGGATGACTACAATAAAAACAGAATTGCCACCCGCGCGGTTCATTCCGGCGAGGTCCGGTTCAACGAATACGGGTCTGTAACCACACCCATAGTGCAAACCTCAACGTTTATCTTCAGAAACGTGGAAGAAATCCGAAAACTCGCAGACGGCGACATGGAACGCTTTGAATACGGCCGGTACGGACATCCCACCCAGCTGGCGGCCGAACGCAAGCTGGCCGCTCTCGAGGAGGCCGAGGATGCGATTCTTTTTTCCTCGGGCATGAGCGCCATCACCACCTCCCTTTTCATGCTGCTGAAAGCCGGCGATCACCTGATCATTACAGATGACGCCTACAAACGCACCCTGGATTTCTGCAAGTCCTATCTGGGGCGCTACAATATCGAGTGCAGCGTGGTCCGGATGTGCGACTATGAGGCCATGGAAAACGCCATTCAGCCCAACACCAAAGTGTTTTTCTCCGAGTCGCCCACCAACCCGTATTTAAACATTATGGATCTGGAACGGCTCATGGAGATCTTCGGCAAACGCGACATCACCGTGATCTCGGATTCCACCTTCGCCACCCCGTTTAACCAGAAACCCCTGGAATACGGCGTGCACCTGGTGATCCACAGCGCCACCAAGTACCTGGCCGGCCACAATGACCTGCTCTCCGGGGTTTTGCTCGGCAAAAAAGAACTCACCGATCCCATCCGGGAATTTCTCAAAATCACCGGCGGGGTGATCGATCCCAACTCATCGTATCTGCTGATCCGGGGTCTCAAAACCTTTCCTTTGCGCATGGAGCGCCTAAACAGCAACGCCCAGGTGGTGGCCGAGCACCTGGAGGCCAATTCCAAGATCAACCGGGTCTATTACCCGGGGCTTGCCAGCCATCCTCATCATGAAGTGGCAAAACGCCAGATGAAAGGCTTTGGTGCGGTGGTCACCTTTGAGGTCAAAGACGATGCCGAATACGTGCTCAATTTTTTAAGCCGGCTCAAAATCTTAAGCATCGGCCCGAGCCTGGGCGGTGTGGAGTCGCTGATCACGCACCCGGCCACCATCAGCTATTACATGCACACCCGGGAAGAACGCATGGAACTGGGCATCAAGGACGGACTGATCCGCCTGGCCGTGGGCATAGAAGATCCAGAGGACATTGTCGAAGATATTGACCAGGCACTGGCCGCAGCGCAATAAGCCCGCCCTCAAACCGGCTTGAATAGCCTCGTGCTCTGCGGCCGGACCGGCTTTCTTCAGGATGTGGATGAACGCCGCAAAGGAATCCAGGGCGATATCCGGCACCACCAGGCCACTATCGACCAGAAAGAAGCAGAGAAAAAGGAAAATCCGGAAAATGCCGGCAACAAAAACAACAGTGCTTGACAGGACAAAAACTGCATGCTAATGATGATGCGTCTTTTTGTCGGGGCGTAGCGCAGCCTGGAAGCGCACTTGCATGGGGTGCAAGGAGTCGCAGGTTCAAATCCTGCCGCCCCGACCAACAACACCAATCAAAGGGTTATGGCTTGTCCATAGCCCTTTTTTGTGCTCTTTTCCGCTTGAAATCAAAGAAATCAATCAGTACCTAATTTGAGCGATTTTCAAGTTTGCCGTAGATACAAGGAAGATGCAGACTCGCTATAGTCAACTATGCGAGGTTGCATCTGACGCAGTAGCTGCGG
>NZ_JBSRLA010000014.1:0-66795 GCF_055149105.1 Desulfosalsimonas sp.
GGCTTGCGCAATTTCGAAGAATGCAGCGTACTTATCCGTACGTGAAATTCTGAGAAATTGCGCGTAACGCAGATATTGGACTTTTTACGGCGCCATCAGGGGTTTGATTTTCCTTAAAACCCCTTTCAAATCAGGGAAAAGGAGTGACCATGGCTGTCAAATACTGGCCGGATGAATACATCAAAAAACGCCGAAGCGCAAAACAGGCCATGCAGCTTCTCAAATCCGGCCAGCGCGTGTTTGTGGGCTCCTCATGCGGCGAGCCCCAGCATCTGGTCGACACCCTGGTCCATGAGGCCCCCCACCTGACAGACCTTGAAGTGGTCCGGCTCATGAGCCTTCAAAGCTCGCCCCTGACCCGGCTGGCCAACCAGGGCACCTTTGAGCAGTTCAGCATCCGCAGCATTTACCAGGGCTCTGCCGGGGCCCGTCACATGGCGGCCAACAGACCCTATATCACGCCAATGAACCTTTCGGCCGTGCCCGCTCTGTTTAGAAAACGTCATCTGCCCATCAATGCAGCCATGGTCCAGACATCGCCGCCCGATGACTTCGGGTGGATGAGCCTGGGCATTTCAGTGGACGTGGGCCTTGAGGCGCTGCGCGCCGCAGACCTGGTCATTGTCCAGGTAAACGAAAACATGCCCCGGGTGCTGGGCCACAGCTTTATCCATGCAAATGACGTGGACGTGGTGGTGGAACAAGACGAGAAGCTGCTGACCATCGGCCAGCTTCCGGAGTTTGAATCCGCCCACCGCATAGCCCGGCTGGTGGCCAACCTCATCGAGGACGGCTCCACTTTCCAGCTCGGCCTGGGGGCTACGCCCAAAGCGATTCTGCTGGCGCTTTCAAGCAAAAATGATCTGGGCGTGCACACGCAGTTTGTGATCGACGGGATCATGGATCTGGTTTCCATGGGAGTGATTACCAACAAGTACAAGGGATTAAATGACGGAAAAATCGTGGCCACCAACGCGGTGGGCTCCCAAAACCTCTATGAATTTGTCCATGACAATCCCTCCATTGAGTTTTATCCTTCCGATTACGTCAACAACCCCACCATCATCGGCCAGCACAACAAGATGGTGTCGATCAACATGGTCATGGAAATGGATTTAACCGGCCAGGCTGCAGTGGATGCGCTTCCGCATAACTATTTTGCCGGGGTTTCCAGCATACTGGATTTCACCCGGGGGGCGGCGGCCTGCCCGGAAGGCAAATCCATACTGCTGATTCCCTCCACTTCCATGGACGGCAAGACCAGCCGCATCTTACCGGAAATCAAGGCCGGGGGAGTGGTGGTGCCCCGCACGGATGTCTCCTATGTGGTCAGCGAATATGGTGCGGTGAACCTGTTTGGCAAAAACCTCCAGGAGCGGGCCACGGCCATGATCAGCCTGGCGCACCCGGATTTCAGAAACGAACTTTTTGAAAAAGCCAAGGACCTGGGCCTGATGACCAAATACCGCAAGCTCTCGGAGTCGCTTAGAAGCGTCTATCCGGCTGGGCTCGAGGAAATCCGGAAGATCCAGGGACAAGCCGTGACTTTCCGGCCGGCCAAGCCGGTGGATGACCGCAGGATCCAGGAACATTTCTACAACCTGGACAAAAGCGATGTGATCGCCCGGTTTTTTTATGAAAAGACCCAGTTTCTGCGCGATGATGTCAAATCCATCATTGAAACCGATTATGTGCGCAACCTCACCATCGTGGCGTTGACCGGCGAATTCGGGTTCGGCTCGGTTATCGGCATCGGGGCCTACATGCTTGAGCCCAGCCACAACATGGCCGAAGTGGCTTTTTCCGTGAGCAAGAAATGGCAGGGTGCGGGCATTGCCGGCATTCTGCTGTACAAACTCGCAGAAGCCGCACAGGACAATCATATCGACGGACTGGTGGCCTATACAGAACCATCCAACAGCGCAATGATAAAACTTTTTGGAAAACTGCCATATAAAATCCACAAAAACCGGGAGGAGGATATCCTTGTTCTGAGCTGTCGATTCGACGAACCCGCCGAGCAACAGAAAACAGAAACCAAATAATCATCCAAAACCCCAAGGAGGTTTTATGACGGAAAGCAAGGAAGTTTACGGCGACCATCTGGCGGAATTTCAAAAAACAGCCTATGTCAAGGGCATGGACGAATACCAGAAGCTCTACAAGCAATCCATTGAAGATCCCGAGGGTTTCTGGGCGCAGCAGGCGGAAAAATACCTGTCCTGGGAGAAAAAATGGGATCAGGTACTGGATTATGATTTTACCGAAGCCAGAATCAGCTGGTTTTCCGGCGGTGTGCTCAATGCGTCCTACAACTGCCTGGACCGCCATATGGACACCATTGCCGATAAGATCGCCTATTACTGGGAAGGCGATAATCCCGAGGACACAAAAGCAGTCACCTACAAAGATCTTTACACCCGGGTCAACCGGTTTGCCGCAGTGTTGAAAAACAACGGCGTCAAAAAGGGCGACCGGGTGATCATTTATATGCCCATGATCGTGGAACTGCCGGTTTCCCTGCTGGCATGTGCGCGCATCGGGGCCATTCACAGCGTGGTATTCGGGGGTTTTTCCGCAGACGCCATTGCCAACCGGATAAAGGACTGCGGCGCAAAAGTGGTGATCACCGCGGACGGCGGATACCGGGGCGGAAAGCCCGTTTCCCTGAAAGACAACGTGGACAAGGCCATGGAAAAATGTCCGGACGTGGAAAAGATCATCGTGGTCAACCGCACTGATTCGGGCATTTCCTTAAAACCGGGCAAAGAGGTGTGGTGGCACGAGGAAGAGGAAAAAACCGCGGCCGACACATTTGTGCCCCCGGAGCCCATGGACGCCGAAGACCCTCTGTTTATCCTGTATACCAGCGGCAGCACCGGCAAGCCCAAGGGAGTGGTCCACACCCATGCCGGCTATCTGCTCTACACGGCCATAACCACCCGCCTGGTCTTTGACTTAAAAGACGACGAGGTGTTTTGGTGCACGGCGGATATCGGCTGGATCACGGGCCATAGCTACATTGTCTACGGCCCCCTGTGCTGCGGGCTGACCGGGGTGATGTTTGAAGGTGTGCCCAACTATCCGGACTTTGACCGGTTCTGGGCCATTGTGGAGAAATACCGGGTCAACAAGTTTTACACGGCCCCCACGGCCATCCGCGCGCTGGCCCGGGAAGGCGAGGCGCACGTGGAAAAACATGACCTGTCATCGCTGACCCTTCTGGGCACGGTGGGCGAACCCATAAACCCGGAGGCATGGCGCTGGTATTACAAAAACGTGGGCAAAAGCCGGTGCCCGATCATCGACACCTGGTGGCAGACCGAAACCGGCGGCCACATGCTCACCCCCCTTCCCGGGGTGGCCCCGGTCAAGCCGGGCTCCTGCTCGTTTCCCTTCTTTGGCGTGGACCCGGTGATCCTCGATGACACCGGTGAGCCGGTGAAATTCCCGGATGAAGAAGGCCTGCTTTGTATCCGCAAACCGTGGCCGGCAATGGCCAGAACCGTATACGGGGATCACGAGCGGTTCCGGGAAACCTATTTCAGCCAGGTGCCGGGAATGTATTTCACCGGCGATGCCGCCAAAAAGGATGCAGACGGCTACTACTGGATCATCGGCCGCATTGACGACGTGATCAATGTCTCGGGCCATCGCCTGGGCACCGCAGAGCTCGAATCCGCACTGGTGCTGCATCCCAGCGTGGCAGAAGCTGCTGTGGTGGGCTTTCCTCATCCCATCAAGGGACAGGGAATCTACGCCTTTGTTATCCTCAAGGCCAATGCCACGGCCTCTGACCAGCTCAAAAAGGAGCTTGTGGGCCAGGTGAGAAACGAGATCGGCCCCATTGCCACCCTTGACATTGTCCAGTTTACAGACGGGCTGCCCAAAACCCGTTCAGGCAAGATCATGCGGCGCATCCTCAAAAAGATATCCGCAGGAAAGCTCGACGAACTGGGCGACACTTCCACGATTGCCGATGAAAGCGTCATTGACAAACTCGTGGAAAACCGGGTGGACATTGAAAACCTCAAGTGATCACGTGCTGAAAAAAACCGGAGAAAACCGAAAATGGGGTTAAAAGTCGGGGTGACACGGGATGATCGGTTTGTGGAGCACAAAACCGGTCATTTCCACCCCGAACACCCCAGACGGATCCAGGAACTCTACCGGATGCTGGACCGGGATTTTTCAGACCGGGTCATGGAATTCCAGCCGCAGCCCGCAGCCCTGGAGGACGTGGAGCGGGTGCACACCCCGGCCCATGTCCGCCGGATTCTGAAAACCGCTGAACTGCCAATGACCAACCTGGCCCCGGACACTCCGGTGAGCGCCATGTCCCACATGGCCGCATGGCTGGCGGCAGGCGCCTGCATGCAGGGCGTGGATGTACTCCTGGAAAAGCAGTGTCAGGCCTTTTTCGCCCTTATCCGGCCCCCGGGCCACCACGCCCTGCCGGACCGGTCCGGCGGCTTCTGTGTTTTCAACAACATTGCAGTGGCTGCCGAATATGCCCGGGCCCGCCACAATGTCGGCCGGATTCTGGTGGTGGACTGGGACGTGCACCACGGAAACGGCATCAACGATATTTTCTACGAAAACAACCGGATTTATTATTTCTCCACCCATGACCGGATGCTTTATCCCTACACCGGGGCCATGCAGGAGACCGGGGCCGGGCCGGGCCGGGGATACACCATGAACATTGAATTGTCCCGGGATTTTACGGATCAGGACATGGTGTATCTCTATTCCCGCACCCTGGTGCCGGTGATCCGGGGTTTTGCACCGGAGCTGATCATGGTGGCAGCCGGGTTTGACGCCCACAGCGACGATCCTGTGGGAAGATGCTTTTTTTCTGAAAACATCTATGCCCGCATGACCCGGCTGATCCTGGATGCCGCAGACACCGCCAGGGGCAAAACCCCGCTGCTTTTTGCCCTGGAAGGCGGATATGAGCCCGCAGCCCTTGTCAGGTGCGTGGGCAGTGTGCTATCGGAATTAACGGCAGATACGGATCAAAGCCCCCAGATCCCGGATTCGGCCTCGCCGGAAGTCCTTGACCGGGTCGGGCGGATTCTGGAAATCCATCAACCCTTTGGAGTCATGGCATGATCAAAGCCCGCATTCCTGCGGTGGCCCCGGAACTTGCAAACCTTCGGGACTACAGCCGGGCCCGGCAGACGTTTTCCTGGAAAGAGGCGGAAAAACAACTGTGCCGGCAAAACACCGGCCAGGTCAACATTATTGCCGAATCCCTGGACTTTTGGGCCGATGATCCCCAAAAGGCCGATCATCCGGCCCTGATATTTGAGGCCAACGGCTCCCGCACAATCTTTTCCTACCGCCGGATGCGCGATATGTCGGCCAAATGGGCCAACCTGCTGACCCGGTTCGGCTTTGCCGAAGGCGACCGGCTGCTTTTGTTTCTGCCGCCCTGCCCGGAAACCTATTTTGCCATGGCCGGAGCCGCCCGCATGGGCGTGCTGTTCTGCCCGGTGTTTTCCACTTCCGGATTCTATGAACTGGAAGTACGCCTGGACAATATTTCACCCCGGGCCGTGCTGACCCACCCGGATCTGGTGGAACAAATTCCGGTGGACCTGAGTGCCCGGCTCGCCCATATTCTGCTGGTATGCGGCCCGGCGCCGGACCTGTTTGAACAGGAAACTATTATTGAAAACATGGCAGAGACCATGTCCGCTGAATTTTCCACAGCCATGGTGCCGCCTGACACGCCTTTGTACCTGATCTACACCTCGGGTTCCACCCGGCCGCCGAAAGGCATTGTGCACACGCACTCGGATATGACCGGGATGAAGACCACGGCCAGGTGGGTTCTGAATCTCAAGGACGACACGGTGTTGTGGACCGACGCAGATCCGGCCTGGGTCACGGGCACGGTTTACGGCGCCTTTGCCTCCTGGCTCTGCGGGATCACAAGCGTAATCATCCGCCAGCCGTTTACCGCGGCCAACTGGTACAGGGCCCTGGAGGATTTGAAAATCACCACCTGGTACACCACCCCGCGGGTGCTGCGCGATCTCATGGAAGCCGGCGATGATCTGCCCACCCGATACAACCTTTCTGCCTTAACCCACGTCTGCACCGTGGGCGCCCCCCTGACGCCGGAAATGCTCTACTGGACCCGGCAGCATATCGGAGCCACGCCCCATGACACCTGGTGGATGACGGAAACCGGCATGATCTGCATTGCCAACCTGCCTGGCGCAGATATCAAGCCCGGATCCATGGGCCGGCCCCTGCCGGGCATTGAGGCGGCTATCCTGGATGACAACGGCGAACCCCTGCCGGCGCTCTCCCTGGGGGAACTGGCCCTGCGGCCCGGGTGGCCGGGCCAGATGTCGCAGATCTGGAAAGAGCCGGACCGGTTTGCCGGATATTTTAAAAACAGCTGGTTTGTCACCGGAGACATTGCAGTGGAAGACGAAGAGGGTTATTTTTATCATCAGGGCAGAAATGATGATCTGATCAAGGCCGGAGACGACAAGGTCATCGGCCCGTTTGAAATCGAACAGGTGCTGTGCATGCATCCGGCCGTGGCCGAAGCCGCAGTCATCTCCAAGGGCCGGGAGCCGGGCCGGGGCATCTCGCATCTCAAGGCTTACGTCACCCTAAAACAGGGTTATACGCCGTCCAACCGGCTCAACTATGAAATCCGGGCATTTTTAAAAGGCAACCTCTCATCTGAACTGCTGGTGCGCGAGTTGGTCTTTCTTGACAAACTGCCCAAAACCATCAGCGGCAAACTTTTGCGAAGGGTGCTGCGGGCCAGGGAACTGGGCCTTCCCGGGGGCGAGCCGTCGCGGATGCAGGATTAGCGGAAAAACAGCCATGTCATTTAAACAAAACCTAAAGCAGAAAATTGAAATCGACCGGCTGACCCGGCAGGTGCTGACCTCGCTGACACCCACGGAAAGCGGCACGCACATTGACAAGACCGCAATGCGCCAACTGCTTGACAAAGCCGGGTATCAGAAACGGATTGAGCGGGACACGGAAATGCTGAGCCGGGATTTTAATGCGGATTTGCCGGAAATTATTGTGCTCGACGCCGAACTGCCGGTCTACCGCACAAATCCGGCCGACGTGGTGATGCGCAAAAACCCTGTCTTAAAAGAAATGCTTTCCATACGAAACGCCATGCGCATATTAAATGACAAGGATGTGGTGGTATCCAGAAAAACCGATACCCTCATGATGGTCCACGGCCAGTGTGTCCATAAGCTTGACCTGAACTACAGCCGCAACGACATTTCCGCCCTTGGCCGCCAGGGGGCAGCCGGCCGCCTGGAGGCAGCAGCACCCGGCGACGTTGTGGAATCCCTGGAACTTTTTGCGGAACTGCTGGATCTGCACCCGGCCCCTGCATCTGCAAAACTGCCGGAAACCTGGATCTGGGGACAACGGGGCGTGGACAGAAATGACGCCCCGGTTTTCGGCAACCCCCTGATTCTGTTTTTTTCTCCGGAAAACCGGTTGAATCTGTTTCACACAGCTGTGGCCGGCACCGGCCGAACGTCAAAAAAAGCCGTTGAAGATATGCTGGCAAAAGGCGGCAAGGCCGATCTTGAAGACAAGGCTGTTTTTGACTGGCTGGTTGACCAGGTCATGGAACACCCGCCGGCACACAAACCCATTGACTCTTTTTCCCCCTAGTGCCAGATTGCGGCCATGGCCGATTTTGACAAATCACAACATACCGGCGCCGGGGCGCCGTGGGTGCTGGTGGCAGATGACGACCCTGCCACGCGCCTGCTGCTGCGCAGAAAACTGGAAAAAAGCGGCTATCATGTGGTCTGCGCCAAAACCGGCAAAGAGGCGGTGGAACAGCTCTCCGACAACATCGCCTCAGCGGTGCTCGATCTGAAAATGCCCGAGGGCGACGGGCTTTACTGCCTCCGCTACATCCGGCAGCACTATCCGGACATGGCCCCGCTGATGCTCACGGCAAGCGAAAACATTGCCAATGCTGTGGAGGCCATGAAACAGGGAGCGCTTGATTATGTGACCAAGCCCTTTAATCCAGGGCAAGTGGCCGCCCTGGTGGACAAGTCCGTGGAAAACTGCCGCCAGGCCAGGCGTTTGAAAACAGCGGAAAAAAAGCTGGAGCAGGCCCGGCAGCATCAACTTTTCGTGGCCACCCAGATCCAGCACTCCCTGCTTCTGGGCCGCCCCCCCGCGGATCTGCCCGGCATGCAGATTGCCCGCATGACCATTCCCTCCCAGCAGATTGACGGGGATTTCTACGATTTCATCCAGCTGAGCCCGGACAGCCTCGACGTGGTGGTGGCCGATATCATGGGCAAGGGGATCATGGCCGCATTCATGGCCGCTGCCTTGAAAAGCGCGTTTTTACGGGTGATCAACGAGACCCGGTCCCTGCCGGAGCAAAAAGGCCAACCCGATCCGGAACAGATTGTGGCCGGGGTTCACCGCCATATGATCGAACAGATGAAGGAACTGGAAACCTTTGTCACTTTTTGCTACGGCCGGTTTGATCTTGTGCGGCACCGGTTTGTTTTCGTGGATTGCGGCCATGTCCGGACCATTCACTGGAAAAAAGCCGAAAACTGCGCCCACTTGCTCAGCGGGGTGAACATGCCCCTGGGTTTTCCGGAAACCACCCCGTTTCAGCAGATGACCGTTTCCTTTGCCCCGGGTGACATGTTTGTGTTCTATTCCGACGGAGTGACCGAAGCAGCCGATCCGGATGGAAACCTATACGGTGAGGACCGGCTGGCGGCCCTGGTGGAGAATAACGCAGAAATGGACGAAAATGCCATGATTAATGCCATTTACAACGACGTGGTGGGTTTTACGGGAACAGAAGTGTTTTCAGACGATTTTACCTGCGTGTGCACAAAAATCCAACCCCGGAACCGATCGGACCGGGTCTTGGCTTCCAGGTCTTTAAGCATTGACAGCGATCTGGAAAACCTCAAAAAGGTGCGATTCTTTATCCGGGGTTTCTGTCGGGAACACGGGGCCGGCAGCCTGGACGAACTTCGCATCTCCCAGCTGGAAGTGGCGGCAACCGAGTTGGTGGCCAATATCATCAAACATGGCCTGGACCAGGCTGCCGGTCACGAAATCCATATTACTGCAACAATTTATACAGATCGCATTGAAATGGAGTTCCGTGATCCCGGAAAATCATTTGATCCCACATCCGTAGCGCCCCCGGTGCTTGACGGGTCCCGTGAAAACGGCATGGGGTGCTACCTGATTTCCCGGTTTGTGGATCACATCTCTTACCACCGGGATGAAGCTGCTGGCATGAATTCGGCCCGCATCCAAATCCTTCTGTTTGCAAAGGATTGACATGACGTTTCTCCAGGCCATTGCTTTAGGAATCCTCCAGGGGGTGACCGAATTTCTGCCGGTGAGCAGTTCCGGCCACCTTGTATTGTTTCAAAATCTGCTGGGCCTTAAAGACCCGGAACTTGCCTTTGACGTGGCTGTGCACATGGGTACGCTGGCGGCCGTGTGCATCTATTTTCGCAAAGACATTGCCGCCATTGCGACCCAAACCGGAAAATGGTTGTTTAACAGTCAATGGCGCAGCCGGCAGCCCGCACCTTCTGAAGTGCGCATAGCAGGGCTGATCCTTGTCGGTTCGATCCCCACGGCGATCATTGGCATAGGATTTCACGGGATTGGGGATCTGCTTTTTTCCTCGGTGCTGCTTGTGGGATTCATGCTGATTGTCACGGGCTTTTGGATGTGGTTTACCCGGTATAAAAAGGAGCCGGACCTGTCAAATTCCGTGCCCGGTACCGGCAGTGCCCTGCTGATCGGCATTGCCCAGGGTATGGCCATTATTCCGGGTGTTTCGCGCTCCGGGGCCACCATTGCCGCAGCCCTTTACCTGGGCATTGACCGGACCACTGCGGCCCGTTTTTCGTTTCTGCTTTCCATTCCGGCCATAGCCGGGGCCGCATTGCTCAACGCAATAGACGCACCCATTACCGGAACCGCCCGTCTGCCGGTAATCCTGGCAGGAACAGCTGCTGCCGGGACCATGGGATATGCCGCCCTGTCGCTGCTGGTATACCTGGTGAAAAAAGGAAAACTGGCATTTTTTGCTCCCTATTGCTGGATCATAGGAATCTTGATTGTCATCCTGGCATGGTGAACATGAAACCTGCGCTTTTTGAAACCACAGTTCTTCTGGGCGTTCCAATTGACAACCTGGGGCTGGACGAAGCCGTGGACCGGATCTTTTCCATGGCCGAGGCCTGTGCAAGAGACGGCCGGCCCCGCCTTGCTGTGGCTGTGGATGCCGATACCATAATCAGACTGAATGCAAAACCAAATGCCCGCACCGGGCAGAGCCGGGACTGGATCAACGCCATGCGTCACTCGGATCTGATGATGCCCATGGGCCGGGCCACCGCCTGGGCAGCCCGCAGTATGGGCACCCGGCTCAAACCGCCTTTTTCCGGGGATCAATGGTTTGACAAGTTTCTAAGGCTTGCTGAAAAAAAACAAAAAAGCCTGTTTCTGGTGGGCAGCAGCAGCCGGGAGGTAAATGCCGCAGCCGATTTGCTCCGACCGGCCTATCCGGATCTCCGGTTGGCGGGCTGGGTGGCATTTGGCAGCCCCCACAACCCAAAACCGGACAACAGCCCTGACACCGGGCTGGTCGATGAAATCAACAGCTCCTACGCAGACTTTCTTCTCATAGACCTGCAGGACCCACGGGTTGGGTCCTGGCTGGCCCGGCACCGGCATCGGCTAAACATTCCCGTCACTCTTGCATTTACCGGCTCACGGCAAATCACATCAGCCATTGCCAAACACCTGCAAGGCAAACACGGAAATATCCCCCTGTTTTTATACATTATTTGGCGCCAGTTTCTTCACACGCCCGTGGTATTTGGATTTAAAATTCTGCCCATTGTGCTCTACCAGCAGTACCAGTACCTGACCCATAAGCTGTTTCATGTCCGTCTGCCAACAGCCCCGGTAAAAGCCAGCATGTCCCGCTCACCGCAAGGGACCATTTTAAAAATCATTGTCCTGCCCGATCCGCTGGACGCATCTGTTATCGGGGAGATCAAAGATGAGCTCAAAAGCATGATCCGGCAGGCGCCCAAGATTGTCCTTGATCTTTCCGGTGTGTATTTCATGGACTCCTCCGGCCTCGGCCTGCTGCTTGCCCTGTGGCGAACGGCTGCGGCCGAAAACCGGCAGATTTTCCTTGTGGGCGTCCTTCCCCCGGTTTACCGATTTTTCAAAGTCAGCCGCACCCTGGATTTTTTCGAAAAAAGCATTCTGCCGGACCAGGATGCGGCCATTGAACTTTTATCCCGCAATTCCCGGGGCTCCTCATTTTATTATCTTGCCGTAATCCGTGGCAATGCCACGGTCTTTCATCTCTACGGCCAACTCGACGCCCCCAGTGCCGCGGCAATGGACATGGAATCGATCATTGAAACCATAGGGGATCGAAACGCCATATTTAATCTGGCGGGCCTAAAATTTATTGACAGCGCCGGCATGCATCTGTTTATTCAGATCCAGCGCCATGCGGCAAGAAACGGCCGCTCCTGCGTTTTCTGCGGCCTCACGCCCCAGGTGCAACAGCTGTTTGAAATTTTACGGCTTGACAAATTCTTTTTCGTCACTGAAGACATCCCTGCAGCCGAAAAACTGCTGTCTGACAATATTTAAAACAAACCCAAGGAGATGTTTTTCTATGAACACCTGCTCTTTAACCCAGTTTCTCGAAGCCCTGGAACCCTGGCTGTCAACCGATTACATCCGCAAGGGACATATTGATGAAAACGGCGACGTGGTACTCATGTTCACTGACGGGGTCAAAAACGTCTACCGCATCACTGACTGCGACCAGGCCCAGCTCGACAATATCATTGATAAAATCCGCAGCAAGGGTATTGCATTTGAGGACTGACACGCCGAAGAACTTTTGCGAATCAAACCGTCTAATTTTGATCGTCTTTTGATGAAAGCCCGATTAAGGCCCTGGCCAGATTAATCTTTTCCTCCAGCTTGCCCTCGCGCAGGATCATAACCCGCTGAGCCTGGGGCGAACCGGCACCGTGCATGGACTCAACCATGGCCGTCCCACCGGTCATGGCCTCAATGAGCCGACCGATCTTGATTCGGTCCTCTACCGGAACACCGGATACGCCGGTAAAATATTTTTCAACCAGATGGCCGACCTCTTCGCTGTGAAGATCGTGTTCACTGGGAAGGGTTGCAATAAATCCGCCGGCAAGATCCACGGCCAATCGGGCCACCTCAAAATGAAACCGGGTGACATTGTGTTTGCAGACATTGGCAAGCATCGTATCGACCATAAAAGCGCCGGAATCCGTGGGCCTGCCTTCCGCTGAACAGGCAATGGAAGAACTGTAGAGGGTTTCGCTAAGGTGTATCATTTCCGTTATCTTATCGCGGACATGAGATCCTTTGGCGGACCCCTGGATCTGGGACAGATAGCTGACAGCCCCGGTAAGAACATCCATCAACCCGGTTTTGCAGGCTCCGTAATTGGCACGATGGTGAGCGGCAAAGCGATAAACCAAGTCACCGGTGAAATCATACTCCCCGTCCATGAACACATTTTCCCAGGGAACAAAAACATCATCGAAAACAATGGTTGCTTCTCCGCCCACGCTTCCAAAAGAGGGATTGCCCACATCAATACTCTCTTTTAAATCCCGGCGGCTGTCATTTGCCTGGCGGCCGTAAATCATGGTAACACCGGGCGCATCCACGGGCAGTGCGCAAGCCACAGAATAGTCCCTGGAGCCTTCATCCATGGCTGTTGTGGGCATAACCAGGATTTCATGGGAATTTACCGCCCCGGTCATATGAAGCTTGGCACCGCGAATCACAACCCCGTCGCTTCGGCGCTCTGATATGCGAAGGTACTGATCCGGGTCTGTCTGCTCCGAAGGTTTTTTGGAACGATCCCCTTTGGGGTCGGTCATGGCACCAACAACCATCAAATTTTCGTCCTGAATACGCGTCAGCCAGTTTTTGAACCGTTCGAAATATCCGGTACCGTGCTTTTTGTCGATTTCATAGGCAACCGAATAAACCGCGTTGATCCCGTCAAAGCCCACACAACGCTGAAAACAGGTTGCGGTTTTCTGACCCAGTACCCGCAGCAGCTTCACCTTTTTGATCAGGTCTTCAACATTCTGGTGAATATGGGTGAACCGGCTGATTTTATTTCCGGTCAAATTCGATGTGGCCGTGGCCAGGTCCTCATACTCGTCCATATTGGCCAGGGCATAAGTCATGGCAGCGGCCCGGACATGGGGGGCGGTAGCCGGATGTGTGGTTACATCGTCGACTCTGACCCCTTTATAATAAATCACCGGTGAAAGTTTTTTCAAGCTGTCCATATACTGGGAAGCGGTTTGTATTTTCATCTTTATCTCCATTTCCTATATGTGAATAAACGTGATAATTTCAGCGCACAATTACCACGGAAATTTCAAAGTCAATCCGGTTCAAATGTTTTTTTCCGTTATAAAAAATTGTGTTTATATCACCACAAATACCGTTAAACGAACATCCGACCGATCCTGGATATTCGGAAATGCTGCCCGGAGATTCATTCAGCCCCCGGGCAGCATAAAACCATTGATTCGGTATTATCGAACTCATTCTGTTTTCCGGACATAAAAGCTTCATCGCTGAATCTTAAACCTCGCCCGGAAAATTCTCAACTAAATCCTGCCAGCCATTTTCAGCAGATCCTTGAGCATGTCCCCGGCCTTTTTACTGTACTTGGGATCCCGTTTGGAATATTCGTCCACAACTTCAATGGAATATTTTCTCATCTGGGCAACCGAGTCTTCGTCCATATATGTCAATTCGCCCATTTTCTTCTTCTGGAACTCATGGATATAGACGACATCGTTATAGCCGGACCACCTCAGAAAATCCAGTCCAGCGGTTCTGGCACACTGCTCCACGATCACCTTCATGTCATCAGGCAGCTCGTTCCATTTTTTCTGGCTGACCATGACCTCGCCATTGTTGATTTCCGCCAGATATGGCATGACAATATAATCAGTGACCTCCTGGAACTTCATGTCCCAGGCAGTGGAAACCGTACCCCAATGGGCACCGTCACAAACACCGGTCTGCAGGGCTTGGTACAGTTCTTCTCCCGGGAAAAAGACCGGTGTGGCGCCGGCTTTTTCAAAGACCTGAGCGGCAATGCCCGTACTGCGAACCTTAAAGCCTTTGAAATCATCAATTTTTCGAATCGGCTTCTTGGAATACAGTGCAATGCCGGTGCAGGGCACAGGGGCAACGAAATGAACCCCCATTTCCGCATAGGCCTCGCGGAAAACCTCTATGGCCCCCATATCATAAAAATAACCATACATTTCAGCGGCCGATTCCCAGGAATACAGCTGGCCATTGATATGGCCGGCCACAGGAACCTGTCCGATCCAGTAGGCCGGCCAGATCATGGCACAATCCAGCATACCGCGCCCCACGGCCTGAAAGACATCCTTGCTCGGGACAACGGCTCCCGACGGCAGAGGCGTAATGTCAAGATCGCCATCAGTGGCCGCCTTGACATTCTCGCAGAACCGGACATAGACATCCTGGTAATAGCCAACGCCTGTGGGCCAATGCGTCTGCATCCGCCACTTGATCTTTTTGCGGGAGGACTTGGCTTTGGCAACTCCGGGAAAAGTCAGCGCCGCACCTGCGGCCGCGCCTGCGAGTCCCCCTTTAAGCATTTTTCTTCTGGAAATTTTTTCTGACATGTCTTCCCCTCCTTTGTTGTGTTGGTTTTACCCGGCTCTAAGCAATTTGCACACCCGTTGCCGGAATGTATGAAAACACGACATGTTTGCTGTCTACTTGTTTTTCAATTCCCTTCGCAGCATTTTTCCCGTAGCGGTTTTCGGCACTTCCTCGAGAATCTCAATAATTCTTGGATACTTGTATGCCGCCATCCGTTCCTTGCAAAAAGCAATCAGCTCTTCAGAGGTCACGCTGTCCCGGTAATCTTCAACCAGAGATACAAAGGCCTTGACCGTTTCCCCCCGATAACTGTCAATCACTCCCACAACCGCAGCTTCCTTTACACCCGGATGGAGATAAAGCACGTCTTCCACATCCCGGGGCCACACCTTGAAGCCGGATACATTGATCAGATCCTTTTTGCGGTCCACAATGTAGCACCACCCCTGCTCATCGATTTTGGCCACATCTCCGGTGTGAAAGCAGCCATTGACAATTGCCGCATCTGTTTCTTCGGGCTTTTCCCAGTAGCCGGAGATCATACCCGGCCCCCGCAGCACCAGTTCACCGTCTTCTCCAACGGGCATTTCTTTTTCCGAATCCTCAACATCGACAATCCAGGCCTCTGTACCCGGTATGATCAGACCTACGGACAAGGCTCCTGAAGCCTCGTCAACAGGGGCCTGCATGCCCAGCGGTGTTATGGATGCAGGAGATGTGCTTTCGGTCAGCCCGTAGACATTAAACAGTTCAAGTCCGATGGTTTCCCTGAATTTTTTTACGGTGCCGGGTGAAACAGGCGCCCCGCCGCTGTAGGCTTTTGTAAACCCTGAAACATCAAAGGATTTGACATCCGGGCAGTTGAGCAGGGCGATAAAAACGGTAATCGGCGCAACGGTAAAACTGACCCGGTGTTTTTCAATGAGTTTGAGACAATCAACGGCGTCAAACCGGTTATGAAGCACAACCGGAATGCCCAGGTGGAAAGCCACGGCCTGATAAGCCACGATGCCGGTAATATGAAACAAAGGGGCAATCCCCCAGACTACATCCGCTTGGTCCAGCCGGGCCCCGGCCTCATAGACATGGCAGTTATGATCAATATTGCTGTGGCGGATCATGGCGCCTTTCGGCGGCCCGGTGGTTCCGGATGTATAGACCAGATAAGCCAGGTCCTCGGGCAATGGGACATCTTTTTCAACCTTTACCCCATTATAATTTTTAATTAATTCCAAAAAATTATCTGTATTTTTAAAAGCCTGCGGGACGACATCCTTTAACTGATCCGG
Organism: Desulfosalsimonas sp.; assembly: GCF_055149105.1. Lineage (NCBI taxonomy): Bacteria > Pseudomonadati > Thermodesulfobacteriota > Desulfobacteria > Desulfobacterales > Desulfosalsimonadaceae > Desulfosalsimonas > Desulfosalsimonas sp. Next base: position 16,062 of record NZ_JBSRLA010000014.1, read on the forward strand.
ACATGGCTGGCTGTCATCCAGAAAATCAACCGCTGAAGTGGTCACCACCCGGCAATCGCCGGCTATGGGAGCAATGTTTTTCTCATACAAGGTGTCTTCGCAGATGATGATCTTGGCCCCGCTGTCGGAAACCAGATGCTCCAGCTCCCTGGAGGTATACATCGGATTGACAGGTGCCACAATGCCGCCGCGCATCCACACCGCCACAGAGGCGATGATCACCTGCGGCACATTTTGAAGAACAAAAAGAACGCGATCACCACGGCCTACCCCCATATCGGCCAGACCGGCTGCCAGGGCTTCGGCCAAAGCAGCTGTTTCGGAAAAACCAAAGGGTTTTTCAAAAAAATACATGCAAGTCTGCCGGGGATAATTGTCAACATTGCGATTGAACTTATCGAGCACGGTTTCAGATGGTCCGGAAAAATTTTCCGGCATCCATTCCGGATAAGTGCTTAGCCATGGTTGATCTTTATATGAAACTGGCATTTTCTCCTCCTTGATTCAATTACCAGGCGGTCCATCCGCCGTCTATAACCAGGCTCTGGCCGGTTATAAAATCCGAACCGGCACTGGCCAGAAAAATCACAACCCCCTCTATCTCTTCAATTTGACCCCATCGGCCCATTGGCGTGCGTTCATTGATAAAATTAAAACGCTCCGCGTCCTGACGAATCTGGCTGACCATTTCGGTTTCAAAATATGTGGGTGCAATGGCGTTGACCCGCACCCCCTGCTTTGCCCATTCCAGCGCCATTACCTTGGTCATCTGCTCCACACCACCTTTTGAGGAGGCATAGGCCAGCTGGTTGGGAAGGCCCACATGGCCAAGAATGGAACTCATATTAATGACTTTTCCGTAATTGCGTTGAATCATCTGGGGGACCACCTGCTGTGCCACAAGGTAGTAGGCTTTCAAGTTGGTCTGAAGAATTTTGTCCCATTGCTCTTCCGGATATTCGAGCACAGGAACCCTGTGATTTGTGCCGGCGTTGTTTAAAAGAATATCAATACGGCCAAAATGAGAAACAATCTGCTCCACACCCTGCTGCACACTCTGCTTTTGGGTCACGTCAAACAGAAAACCTGCGGCTTTGCTGCCAAGCTCCCGGATTTCTTCAACGACCCTGTCCACATCAGCTTGGTTGCGGCCGCATACAGCGACATCCGAGCCTGCCTTTGCAAGCGCCAGAGCTGCAGACCGCCCCAGGCCCTTTGAACTTCCAGTCACCATGGAAACTTTGTTTGCCAATGAAAATATTTCCATACCCATGAGTCTTACCCTCCTTACCCGTAAACAATTCAAACAAAATGACAACTAACCAAAAATGATTGTTTTTTACCCTTTCTACTTGTATCAGCGGTGTTTTTTCGGCAGCGGCGGGGCCACCACCACCAGCCGGCTGGAACGCTTTAAAACCCCGTTGACAACACTCCCAAGCCTTCCCTGGGAAAGCAGCCCATGCCGGGTCGAACCCATGGCAATGGTGTCGCAATCATAGTCCTCGGCTGTCAGCAGAATCTGATCCACCACATTTCCTTCCGTTACAACCACCTCATTGGCGGTAAATCTCCGGGCACCGTTTTCAGTGCTGTTTTGTACATTTTCGCAGAACCGGCTGAGTTCTGACTGAATCATGGAAATATCCTGCCGCTTCTCCGAAAGGGAAGTTTTGGCACTGTCACGGGCCCGGCTCCGGATTCGCTCCAGGGTTTCCTGGTCCAGAAAGCCTTTTGCACTGTGGGGCACATCTTCCATGACATAGAGGAACACCACCTCGGCGCAATAGTGACTGGCAAGGCTAACAGCATATGAAAAAGCAAATTTGGATGTCTCAGTGAGATCCGAAGTAAACAAAATTCTCTTGATTTCCGGAAACATATCTATTTCTCCATCGGTTGCAGGTTAATCATATAATAAAAATCATATTCTGTTGGGCAGCCAAAGGATGACCTCCGGAAAAAGCATGAACAAGGCCAGGGCAACAACCATAATGGCAATAAACGGCATCACGCTCATATAAATCATCCGCATATCCGAATCCGGGCTCAGTGATTTGAGATAAAACAGGTTGTAGCCAAAGGGCGGGGTGATATATCCGATGCAAAGGGCAATATTAAAAACCACGCCATACCACACCGGATCAAATCCCAGGGTGGATACAACCGGATAAAAAAGCGGCATGCACAAAAGAATAATACCCATGGGATCCAGGAACATGCCGAGGATGAGGATGAAAACCTGCAGAATAAAGATCAAAACCCAGGGACTGACATCAATTCCGGTCAGCGTGCTCTGCACAAACCATATCCCTCCGCTGCCGCTGTAAATGGCCACGAATCCGGCTGCGCCAAACATGATCCACAACACCATTCCGGTGATGCTGGCGGTCTGGTATGCCGACTCTTTTAAAAATTTCCAGCTTAGTTCCCCCCGGATGGCGACGCACAGAATCACAGCAAGCGCTCCAACAGAGGCGGCTTCCGTGGGTGTTGCGATACCGAAAAACAGTGACCCCAGAATCGATATAATAATCAGCGTGGGAAGCGCCACGGATTTTATCGCGAGCAGTTTTTCCCGCATGGGCGGATTTTCATCCAATGACGGGCAAAGCTTCGGAAAAAACCACGCCATGATAAGAATATAGAAGATAAATGCCGCAAGAATTCCCAGACCGGCGACAAGGCCGCCGGCAAATAGTTTTCCGATGGACTGGCCGGTCATCATTCCGATGACAATCAGCGTAATGCTCGGCGGAATAAGAATTCCCAGAGTTCCGGCCGAGCAGATGGATCCAAATATAATTTTTTCCTCGTATTTTTTTTGCCGCATGGGCGGAATTGCCACCAGGCCTGTGGTTACTGTGGAAGCGGAACAATTTCCGGTCATGGCCGAAAGGGCGGCTGCAAACCCGCAGGTTCCAACCGCAAGCCCGCCTCTGAGCCGGCCGGACCAGAGATAAAAAGCATGAAACATATCTTCAGCAATATTTGATTTGGAAAGGGCCACTCCGATATAGACAAACATGGGAACAGCTGCCAGCAGCAGCATCCACATATAATTGAAAACACCCGTTACAATCGGCATAAACCCGTCGGCGCCATACATGATCAGGGTTGCTGCCACGCCGATGGCCCCGAGGGCGAAAGCCAGCGACACGCCCAGTATGATGCACAGCACCAGGGAGCCGAACATTCCGATGGTTAATATCAATTCAGGACTCATACTGCACCCCCTTGATCAGCGAAATAAAAGACATTGCAAGCTTGGACAGCCCTTGGAGACAAATTAGCGAAACGCCCACCACAAGCAGGAATTTTACCGGGTACACCGGATGGCGCAGCGCGCTTTGGTCCGTTTCCTTAATGGCCCACGAGTAGAGAAAAAAATCGATACCTTCCCAGACCAGAACCGTTGACCACAACATCAAAAGAGAGTAATTCAGGATATCGAACAAGGCACGGACACGGACGGAAAATTGCTGATAAATGATATCCACCCGTACATGGGCGTCTTTCAGGAGTGTAAAGGCACCGATGAGTACAAAATAACTTCCGAAAATTCGCTGGGAATATCCATGCGCCCACACTGTCGGGGAGTCAAAAAAATACCGGGCAATAACTTCAAAAACGAGCATGATCATACCCACATAAATCAGAAAGGAGACCAATTTCCCCGACCAGTCGCTGATGCCGTCGATGATGTGAAATATTTTCTTCATTTCTGCCTGCCCCACCTTTTTGGTTCGGTGTCGTGAGAAAAGAAGGCTCAATTGCCTTCTGTGTTGTCCATTTCCCGGTCATTGATAAAATCCGGTTCCAAATTCCGCATCCGGGAATCATCAAGGGTCGGATCAATACCGGCCAGATACCGGGCCACCCGCTTTTTATCCTCGAAATCATATCCGATGCCGAGAGCGATGGTTTCCATAATCGGCGAGCCGCCGCCGTGCACGCCGGCAATCTTGTACCAGGAGGCCATGGCCGAAGCACCGATATTTTCGACAAACTGCCATATCTTCAAAGATGTTTCGGCTGAAAGGGCGGGATTTCTCACAATGAACCGCTCCAGCACATCTTTGTTGTCGCCCTTTTCAAAATCACCATCAAATGGCATGGTTACAGCAATGCCACCGGCAATTTCTGTTAACAGATTGTATTCATGGTAAATGGTCTCGCCGGTGAGCCTGCGGCCCACATTGGCATAGATTTCATTGGGAAAAAAAACGCCGCTGTCGGTTTTCTTTCCGTATACAGCCGCGGCCACCCCTGCTGAATATGCAAGTTCCGCGGCTCCGGCAAATTCGGTGAGTTTTTCTCTGACATGGGAGGCTTTTTCAATATTGTTGGCCTCTGCCGCCAATGCCGAGGCTCCGCAAAGTATATCCGAAATAGCCGGTTTGCATCCACTGTAGCTGTGCCGATGGGAATCGGCAAAAAGAAGTGCCAAACGCCTGCCAAATTGCCACTCCCCGCACATGAAAACCCGATGCCAGGGCACAAACACTTGATCCAATATCACCACGCAATCCGAGACCCCGTATCTGCAGAAAGGCGGCGCTCCCGGCTTGTCCTTTTCCCTTAGCCAGACCGGCCGCGTGATCAGACTGAGGCCCTCTGCATCGGCCGGCACAGCAAAAGCCACCGCATAGTCGGAGTCCTCTTCGGTCAGCGCGCGTGTGGGCAGTACAATAATTTCATCTGCATAAGGCGCCTGGGTGATTGACATTTTAAAACCGGATACCACAATTCCGTCTTCACGTTTTTCAACCACATGAACATAGGAATCCGGATCCTGCTGCTGCCCCGGCCTTTTCATCCGGTCGCCCTTGCTGTCGGTCTGTGCGCAGCAACCCACCAGACCTTGATCATGGTATATTTTCAGATATTCGAGAAACCGCTGATGGTAGATGGTGCCGCCGGCCATGTCGATTTCCTTTGTTCCCACCGCCAGTGCGCTTAGTGCGTCATGGCCCATGCATCTTTGGATGCAGCCGCCGGCCCTCCTGGAGGCCAGACGGATCAATTTCTGTTTCTGCATCAGGTCGCGGGGTGTCTGGGGAAGATGAGCCCAACGGCTGATTTCTTCTCCCGTCACCGTGGACCGCGCAGTGGCCAACCCTTTCCATTCCGGGTCAGCGGCCAGATCAAAAGTGATATCCAAAACATTGATTCCCGGCCTGAGCCTGGGATCATCTCTGGACACTGCCTCGCCGCCGATATAAACATTGGACCGCATGGAAAACAGTGATTCGTGATAAGCACTTTTCGTTCGCATTTAAAACATCCTTGTTTTTAGAAATTATTGACCGCCGGTCACGTGCAGTACCTGACCGGTGAGGTATTTTGACCCATCCTGAAGAAGAAAAAGCACGGTTTCGGTCACATCAAAAACCTCTCCAAGCCTGCCTGACGGAATGGCCTGGAGAAGCCCGCGGCCCATGGTCTTTTCAATCTTAAACGGCCGAACTCCCCGGATATAACCCGGCACAATGCAGTTGACATTGACATTTGAAGCGGCAAGCTGTTTGGAAAGCGACTTTGTCAATGCAATGGAACCGGCTTTGGCAATATCGTAGCCAATGGCATCGGCATGAACATCCCAGGCCCAGGGGGCCAGGTAAATGATCCTGCCTGTGGCCCGGCTGCCCATCCGCTGTTTTAAATAATAGGCCAGATTATGGGCTTCGTGGAGATTGCGCTCCAGCGTTTTCCCGCAACTGGCCCTGGCTGTATCTTCTGCGGGTTCTTCAGTGGTCCCGATACCCAGATCATGCAGATAAAAATCAATCGGCCCGTATAAACCCTCCAGCTCGTTGATCTGCTCTGATGTTGGTGCTTCGCGCTGATCCAGGATCTGCAGTGGCTTGCAAAATGCTTCAGAGCCGCCTCCCACAGGAGGTTTCCAGATTCCAATGCTGCTGTCCACATGCACAATCACCTGAACCCCCCTGGCCGATAAGGCCTGGCATACCGCCTGGCCCACGACGGTGCCGCCATTGACCACCAGTGCCGTTTTGCCTGAAAACGTATTTGTTTCCGTGGTAACCGTTTCCCGGGAAGCATCGCTTATCAGCAGTCCGTTGGACACCATTTCCAGAATGGTTTTTTCAGCCTCAAGCTGACTGGCATGCCCCCGCAGATCCCATCGTTTGATCGTCCAGGCATCAATCATGGATTTGATCAGGTTTGAAACCAGGCGTACATTGCAAGGTTTTAATTGTCCCCTGGAAATGCATTCATCCAGCACCGTTTCAAACTTTTCAAGATGCGCCCTTTCTCCCTGAAGCAATTTGCGTAAAAACTCACCTTCCAGGATATGAATTTCCTGGTAAAGCAGCAAAACCGCATCCGCCCACTGGTCCATGAGATTGAACTCGCCCTTGACCATCCTCCGCAATTTTTCCAGCGGATCATGAACTTCTTCAATGCTACGGTTGAGTATTTCCATGGCTGAGCCGGCAAGAAAATCATGGATCAAAAAGAAGATATCCTCTTTGCTTCCCACATAATCATAAATATTGCCGTAGCTCAGGCCGGCTTCTTCGGCGAGATCCTTGAGCGTGGTTTTGTGGAAGCCCTTGCGGGAAAAAAGCTTTATGGCGGCAAAAACAATCTGCCGGCGCCGCTTGGCAACCAGATCCTTGTTTTTCACTGTGGTGGGTATGTGAACCAAAGCGTCTCCTTAAAACCCGATCGTCAAAAAAATTCTGATTGATTAATCAGAATCCTATTGGTCAATCACTAAAAAGTCAAGGAAAAATCTTTCTTTTTATGGTAAATGCAAAAAAAGCCTTGCCTCGTTTTCGTTCGCATCCATTGCGAACAAAGCACTCTGGCCGCTTTTACAGTGACTCAAAAAACAAGCGGTGCGTTTTCCATAAAAAATAGGAGGAGACTATGGATTTATTGGCAAAGACTGACTTTGATTCACTATTTGCGGAATGCAAGGACCATCTTGTCAACCTTATCCGCATAAACACGGTCAATCCTCCGGGGAACGAAAAAGCTGCCGCCGAATACATTGCAGATTCGCTTTTTGCCGAAGGCCTGGAGCCGGAGGTGCTTGAAAGCACCCCCGGGCGGGCCAATATGGTGGTAAAAATTAAGGGCAACGGCTCTGCAAAACCTTTGCTGATCTGCAGCCACCTTGATGTGGTGGGGGTTGAACCCCGGCACTGGAGACATGATCCATTTGGCGGCACAAGTGCAGAGGGGTGCATCTGGGGCAGGGGAGCCCTTGACATGAAAAACATGGTCGCAATGGAAATGTCGGCCATGCTGGCACTGGCCCGTTCGGGCCTCACCCCCGGGCGGGATCTGATTTTCTGCGCCGTGGCAGACGAGGAAGCCGGCTGCAAATACGGTTCCAAATGGATGCTCGACAACCACCCGGACCGAATATCTGCCGAGTATGCCATCGGGGAGATTGGGGGATTTTCAGTACCCATTGGAAAAAAAACTATCTACCCCATACAGATTGCGGAAAAAGGCACCTGCTGGATCCGGGTCACTGCATACGGGGATCCCGGACACGGGTCCATGCCGCACCAAAACAATGCAGTGGCAAAAATCGGAAAGGCCGCGGCTCGCATAACCGGCGCAAGCCTCCCTCAGCACAACACCCCTGCCATGAAAACAAATATCGAGCAAATCTCTGCAGCTCTGGGCCGGCCGTATTCCATTATACTGCCCGGGCTTTTGAACAAATGGCTTTCCGGTTTTATATTGAACAAATTATTCTCAGACAAGGCTCTGGCCAAAACCTACAGGGCCAATTTGCATAATACCGCAAACCCCACATGCCTGCGGGCAGGGGAAAAAATAAACGTCATCCCGTCTTCGGCTTCCATGGAAATCGACGGACGGATTTTGCCCGGTCAAACAAATGAAAGTTTCATCCGGGAAATCGAAAAAAGACTCGGTCCGGGCTACCACTATGAAATCCTTAAAAGCGAGCCGCCGGTTGAAGGGTCGGCTGATGACCCGGTTTTTGAAATCATACGGAAGGTCATAGCCGATCACGATCATAACGGTGTTGCCGTTGCCAGTCAGGTACCTGCATTTACAGATGCCAAGTTTTTTACTAAAACAGGCGCCAAGTATCTGGGTTTTTCCCCGGTTCAGCTCACAAAAGAAACAAAATTCGTTGATTTGCTCCATGGACATAACGAGCGGATTCCCATAGAAGGTCTGCGCTGGGGTCTCAAGATTTTTCTTGATTTCATCGGCCGGGCAATTCAATAAAAAAGGAACTCCATTTATATGGCATTGATCAGCATACAGGAGGTCAGCTGGGGGGTTGGCCGGCCATACCTGCTCGACAGTGTAAGCGGCAATATTGAAAAAGGAGAGCGGGTCGGGCTTTTGGGCCGCAACGGGGCGGGAAAATCCACTCTGCTGCGGTTGATCAACGGCCAAATCCTGCCTGACGCCGGAAAAATTGCCCGTCAGCAGGGAATCCGGATGGCCGCCCTGGAACAGGAGGTGCCTTGGGGCTTTGATGGTACCATTTTTGAGGTTGTTGCCCGGGGGCAGGGAAAAACCGGTGAAGCACTGGCCGAATTTCACCGGACAGGCCGGGGCCTGCAGGCTGCCGGGGATCTCACACAGGCTCAAAAACGTGAAGAACTCCAGCACCTGCTGGATACCACAGAGGGCTGGTCCCTGCAGCAGCAGGTCCAGAGCATTTTATCGCGCACGGGGATAGACGGGGATACGGATTTCAATGAATTGTCCGCGGGCATGAAGCGGCGGGTTTTATTTGCCCGGGCCCTGGCCCGGGACCCGGATCTGCTGTTGCTTGACGAACCCACCAATCACCTGGACATCGACAGTATCGTGTGGATGGAAGAGTTTCTGCTCCGCCATGTCAAAACACTGCTTTTTGTCACCCATGACCGGGCTTTTCTGGAACGAATCGCAACCCGGATCATGGAGATTGACCGGGGCCGGCTGATCTCCCATGCCTGCGACTACCCGAAGTTTCTCCAGCGCCGCCAGGCCGAGCTTGATGCAGAAGAGCAGCAGGAACGCAATTTTGATAAAAAACTGTCCCGGGAGGAGGCCTGGATCCGGCAGGGGGTGAAAGCCAGACGCGCGCGCAACCAGGGCCGGGTGCGCGCCCTGCAGCAAATGCGTGAAAGGGTCCGCCGGCGCCGGGCCGGCACGGGTGAGGCGCGCATGGAACTTCAGGAAGCCCAAAGAACCGGAAAAATCGTCATCCAGGCCAGGGGCCTGACCCATAGCTACGGCAACACCCCGATTGTGGACAACTTTTCCACCATGATCGTGCGGGGGGACAAAATCGGCATTATCGGTCCCAACGGGGCGGGAAAAACCACCCTGATCCGGCTGCTTTTGGGCGAAATCAGCCCTGATTCCGGCAATGTGGGCCACGGCACCCGCCTGCAGCCCGCCTATTTTGACCAACTCCGGACCCGCCTGGATGAGCAGAAAACAGTCGTGGAAAATATTTCCGCAGACAATGATTTTATCGTGTTCAACGGACGCAGGCGGCACGTGATGGGCTACCTGCAGGACTTTCTTTTTTCTCCCGAACGCAGCCGAACCCCGGTCCACGTGCTTTCCGGCGGGGAGAGAAACCGCCTGATGCTGGCAAAGCTCTTTACCCGTCCCGCCAACCTGCTCGTGCTCGACGAACCCACCAATGACCTGGATGCCGAAACCCTGGAACTCCTTGAAGAACTTTTGGTTTCCTTTGAGGGCACCCTGCTGATGGTCAGTCATGACCGGCGATTTTTAAACAATGTGGTCACCAGCACCATGGTTTTTGAAGGCAGCGGAAAGGTGACCGAATATGCCGGGGGCTATGACGACTGGCTGGCCCAGCGGCCGGCGGCCGGGGAAAATGAGCACAAGGACCGATCCCAAAAGCCGAAGTCCCGGAAAACACCTGCTGCAGCCAGATCCAAAGGATTGAACTTTCATCAGAAGCGGGAATTAGACACCCTGCCCGAAACCATTGAAACATTGGAAGCCGAACAAGACAGCCTTCAGGCCGCCATGGCCGGGCCGGATTTCTACAAGCAGGACCGGCAAACCATTGTGGCCCATCAAAACCGACTCGAAACAGTGGAAGAACAAATCGCCGAAGCCTACCGCCGGTGGGAGCGATTAGAGGCATTTGTGAGATAAAAACAAAACCACAAAGGAAGTTTTCCATGTCCACTCATACGGAAGACAACTGCGGCATCAGCGGCCCGCAAAACGGGTGCCGGGCGACTCTGGCCCAGATTGAGGCCCTGCCCCGGCATCACGGGGAAATCATCCCGGAAACCTATCTCGATGCCATGGGGCACATGAATGTTCGCTGGTACATGGCCCTTTATGACCAGGCCACCTGGCATTTTTTCGAAACCATCGGCATGACCCCGGACTATTTCCAGACCTGTAACGCAGGGGCTTTTGCCTTGCGTCAGTTTATCCAGTATTTCAGCGAAATCCGCGCAGGCCAGACAATCGGCGTGCGCACCCGCGTTTTGGGCCGCACGGACAAGCGCTTTCATTTCATGCATTTCATGATCAACGAAACCACGGCGCAGGTAGCCTCAAGCTTTGAGTCCCTGGGCACCCATGCGGATCTCAAACTGCGCCGCTCCGCACCGTTTCCCGGCTTTATAACGGAAAAAATCGACGCCCTGATCGGCCGCGACAGCCGGCTGGATTGGGAAGCGCCTGTGTGCGGGGTTTTAAACCTTTGATCGGCCTGAAAGGTTTAACCTGGATGGAAATTTGTGCTTAACCGGATCCGAAAACCCGCTTTAACAAGTCAGTGGTCTGCTTGGCGGGATTTTGGCGAATGGCGGATTCTTCTTCTGCCAATTACCTTTGAAAAGCCCCGAAAAATGGGGCTTTTTCTTTTGGCAAAACCTCAGTGCTACCATCCGAAGTATCAATAAAAAAATGGTTGATAATAAAAGAGACCGGATTCCCATATCAGGAACCGGCCTCATCTGCTGTTCATATATCCTGCTGCTGTCACCTCTGGCCCACGGAGAGGGCGCACAAGAGGCGATCTCCCTTATAGGTAGCCTACCCCCCTATGGGATAAAAAAGTCGTGTCTGTGTGGCTGTGTGGCGTCCACCAAGGGCATACATGCCGGAATTGCGGAACCAACCTTCGGTGAAGTCAACACTTGTTGATTTTTTGTCAACACGGCCTGATTGGTTCTTTTTTGCCAGTGCCAAAACCTTTGTTGACAAGTTATCGTTGATGCTGGAGAAATAACTTACATACTGCTTCGTCCACCCCACCCGCTCCCCAATCTTAGCCTGCGTCAGCCCCTCCTCCCGCACTTACTGGTCGAAAAATCCCGGCTCTGTGCTGTAAAGCCTTTATTTCAGGCATACCATAGCATTGCCCACTATGAAATCGTCCAATATACGGCTAATCACGGCTTCATTTTTTCCCGGATCTGCACGAAAAAGCCGGCCCCCATCAGGAACCGGCTTTTGTTTTCGGCCCGGATCTCCCAGGCCGGTTGTGATCAATCCCATGCCATCAATTCGTCCAGGTTTTCCGGCACCCTGTCAGCCTCCAACCTTGCCCGGATCATGGCTGCAACATCAATGCCGGCCCGTTTCGCCTCGAAAAGCAGCTCCAAATCTTCCGGTGTCGGCTTTTCGATCCACTTCCCGCCGCACTCGCAGTGGTAGCCATGCATTGCCGGGTTAAAGCCTGCGTCCAATGCGGTGGTCGTGCGTCCGCATTTGCTGCAAATGATAACTGTATTCATGATTGACCCCTTTCAAATAAAAACGCCCTGGCAGTCCTACGGCTCGAAAACGGGCCGTCCGGTCCTTACGGATACCGGCTACCAGGGCGCGTGTTTTTTTAATCGCATAAAAATAGACCATTACGGTGGTCCTTCCGGTTTTCGATTTTAGGATAAATTTACCGTATCAGATCCGCCGGCCATGTCAAGAAAAACCGTTCAACTTTGTAAGTGTCTGACTTTTCAGGTGGGTTTGATTGTTGTTCCCCGCCTTGGGGAATTTCTTTTTTACCTCTCGCTATACGATGCTCAACCGCCTTAACGGTTTCCCCGGTTTGATCGGCAATTTTTTTCGCTGCATCATACGGGCTTTTCGCAATCCCCTTTTCCACCATGATGGCAGCCTGCTTGAAATACTCCGGCTCTGCGCTGTAAAGCCCCTATTTCAGGCATACCATAGCATAGCTAAAAGATAGATCGTCCAAATTTCGGCCTCTGACAGCTTCATTTTCCCCCGGATTCAATAAAAATGCCGCCCCCCGCACCGAAGCAGGGACCGGCAGAGCCCCGAAAGCTGGCAACTACTTCCGGGGATTTATTTATTCAGGCTGTTATTGAAAGCAAGCCGCGCTCGATCGTGCTCTGCCGCCTGCTTTTTAAACTCGTTTTGAACCCCGAGATCCCCTGCAGCCGTTGGCATGAGTTCCATCGTCCTTTCCAGGATATTTACGTTCAAGCTCTCCACCTTGTCGAGCTGCTCTTTCCTGGCGTGCAAGTCGCCGGCAAGCTTCTTTTCGGCGTAATTACGGAGTCCGGCAAGCTTGTCTTTTGGTATACCGCTGGTGATGCTGTTTCCCGTAAAGGCTGCGTGCAAGGTATCCGTATCTCCCTCATCGGCGGCCTGCTGAATCGCTTTATACCGTTCGCTTTCCGGCAGATTCCGAAGGACGGCCCGGATCTCTGCCGGGTCCACGCCGGCCCGAGGAACCATGATACGGTCCCGGATCTGTTTGTCGAGTTCTGCTTTGTGATCCCGGATTCGGGTCCGCATTGTGTCGTACCGTCTATGTACGTTTGCCTCAAGGGCCTTTGCCTGCTTTGCGATATTTTCAAGATGAGCTGCAGGAGTAACCTTGGGATCTCTTGTGGCCCGCAGTTTGTTGAAGTTTTCAAATGCTTCCGCGATAGCCCGCTGATTCTTTGCCATTTCCCATACGGTGGAGCCTGGTTGCGCTTTGTCCGCGCCAAGGCTTTTCTCCCAGCCATCGGCTGCTGTCAACGCTGCCGGCAATTGCATCTCAGGCAGTCCTTTTGCCACGTCCGGTCTTTTGCTTGTCATAATTGTCATTTTTTCACCTCATCTTTGTTTGTTGTTATTGAAATCAATAGCGGGCTTCCGGTGATTCGGATTGCCCGCCGTTTGAGTGCTTCATCCGTTTCGTTCGGCATCCGTAAAACAGCCACGGCGCCACCACGCCATCCGTCAAGCGTACCGCGCCTCTTTATGAAAAGCGGCTCTCGGAACATTGCATGTGGCATGGATTCAAGCCGTTCGATTCTGCTTAATAATTTCATTTTTCCACCTCATTCATCATTGGTTTCATGCCATTCGATAAAACCGGGTTTTTCGGAACTCCCGGCATGAACAGTCGCAAAGTGCCTGTCCGGCAAAGGATTAGAAGGGCTCAACCTGGCATCTTCAGCGACAAGATGAAGTTTCACCTCCGGCCATTGCGGTGGCCGGGATCTGTCCTCAAGTCGTATCAATCGGCTTTTCAAAGTCATTGTGGCATCTCCTTTATCAATAAAAATATAACCTGTGATCTGGTTAAATCCCCAGGCACAGGCTCCGGGTTTCCATTGCGCTGCCGTGCCTGCCGCAGCAGCTCAATGGCCTGCCGAGTTTTCCAATCCGGGCGCCGGGCGGCCTCAATTTTTTGGAGCCTGCTTTTTAGTGTCATTGCTCACCTCGCTGTTTCTTTGTTTTCGCCGACGACGACGTGCCTGTGCTTCGAGTATAACTTTTATGCGTTCGGTGAATGTCATTGATTTTCCCTCCGCTGATTTTCCTCAAGAGCCGAAATTCTGGCCTCCAAGTCACTATCGCGGATAACCTGTGACAAGATCGACCCGATGTAGGTCAGAGTTCGTGCCTTGCCCGCCTCGATTTCATCTTTATCAAGATCATTTGCTACCCGAGCCAAAAAACGCCGAATATCAGCCAATGATTTCAACCGGACACTATATTTTTTCATCTTTACCCCCACGGGTTTCATATAACTATTTGTAGTGCTTGCCATCATGGCCTTTAATGTTTATAAAAAGTCCATCTATTTTTCGGTTTATGGTATCGCTTTTGGTAGTACTTTGCAAACAAAACTTGTAAAGCCCCGTTATACATTACCCTGTAGCAGACTCTACCTCTGCCATACTGTGCTTTCGGGCCATGTCATAGCGTTTTCGGATCTCGTATAAATATTTCGATAGCAGGCTGTATGTCATGTATTCGGCCCCGGCCCGGCTGCCGCAGAAGAGGAAAGGCACCTGGTATCTGATATAAAAAGCCGTTATGGATTGCAGAGCTGCCTCCGGTTTCATTTTTGATTGATACCGGCGACAGGCGATGTCTTGTAAATCTGCCTCCACTACCACGGAGAAAAGATCATAAGCTCGGCCCCTGGAAAGCTCTCGTTCAAACCTGTGTCGATTTTCACCCATCAGGCAACCCACCAGGTCATCAAGAGACTTGCGCTCCACGGCGGCCTTGTCCTCGAATCCAGGGATGCTATAATCCCCAGTCGGCAACCCGGCCCGGTGGACTGTAACCGGCCACCTGGAAAACTGGTATGGTGCCTGCTCCCTGGTGTCGATTATGATTGTGAGATTATCCATCATTGCATCCCCATCAATAGATCAGTGCTTTTTCACGCTCCACCCGGCCATCCGGGTAAATATGAATTTTGTTTGTGTGGTCCGATTGCATTTTTTCCAGATGATAAATGTACGAATTGTCCGGCCCCTGGACTATGCGCCCGATTCTTTCGAGTTGAAAAAAAGTTCTCGGTTTCAAGTCAAGCAGACTCCAAGGGCGCTTGTCAGCCCAGGCTTGTTTGAACTTTGCCTCGGCGTCTGTGGTGGGTAAGCGTTCTTCCCGGAGTCTATACAGAACATCCTGCCGTGCCTGCTCCAAGTCTTTGGCAAAGCAGGTATCAACAAGGGCCTGTGCATAGGCGTCCACCAGTTCGGCTATTGTTTCCATACTTTCCATTTCGTCTGTTAAAAGGCCATTATTTCCGATGTATTGTCTTACTTGGTCTGCCGGGGTTGAATGGTCGGAGCCGTACATCTCTTCAATGGTCTTTTCGTCAACGGTTAAAGGTTTCCGGCCTTTGCCTTGCCGCCGCAGCTCATCCAGGCCGGATATATCAAGCAGGCCGTCTTGTGCTTTTTTTATCAAGCCATGCCGATATGCAGACTTAGTGCTTCGGATCTGTCCCGCCTGGTGTACCCGGTTGGTTTCCAAGTTGATGTATTCGAGCTGATCTTCTGACAGTCCATAACGTTCGGCTTCAGTGGCAAGGTTGCTATCCACGGCAGAGGTGTTTTCATGCTCACTGGCAAGCGGGGTTTTTTCTTCAAAAGAATTTTCACAACTACAACTACAACCGGGGTGTTCTGTTGTTGTTGTAGTAGTTTCTTTTGTAATAGGTTCTTTTGTGGGTGCCTTTTTTGGCAACGATGGGTTGCCTTTTTTGGCAACGCCTTTTGCCTTTTTTGGCAATGATTCTGCCCCTGGATTGCTTGCGCTATCATTCATATCAACTGGAATTTCGGCAGGTTGCTTTTTATTCGTTACCTTTTTTGGTAACAATTTCCATTGATTAAATTTTTTGTTAATTCGGTAGGATGGATGCTTTTTATTGCCTTTTTCGGCAACGATAATATTTCTATCCACCAGAGCGTTTAATGCTCGTTTGACGTGTGGTTTGTTGATCCCGGTCATCTCGGCAAATTGATTTAGAGCTATCCAATCAGAGCGTTTATGCCATCCGTATGTTTTGCGGATGATAACGGCCAGACATTGCATTTGTTCGCCGGGGATGCGGCATGCGGCCAGCGCCCCAAGTAACTGGTTGGGAACGGCTGTATAGTCCGCTTTTTGATTTGACATCTCGGGGTTTTTCTGGCAGGATTCATTCAAATCGTCATCCTGTCCATGCCCCGGACCTGGCCCGCCCGCCGCCGGGGTTTCTTTTTTATCTTCCATTTTTTGACACCTCTTTTGGTAGCACTGTCTCACCTATGAGCTGAAAAGCCTGTAAACCCTGACTTGATGGTTGATTATACGTCTGCCATAGCATCATGCTGCTGATCTTCCCATTGCTCAACCTCAGGTAGGAACCATCTTGTACATCCCGGAGATAACTTTCGCGGTCTCGGGAATTTGCCCTGCTTAACCCATGCCCAGATGGTTTGTCTGGCTACGCCGTAACGCTCGGAAAGGCGGGTGTCGGATAGATAGACTTGATTCTGTGATTGTTTTTGCATTGCCCTGATCCTTTTTTCCCGGTCCGGGCAGTGTGCCAATAAAAAAAGGGCAGCACTCGGCCTCAGACCTAAATTTTTAGTTTAGGTTCCAAGGCCGGGCACTGCCCCTTTATGGATTCTCCAGCCGACCGCCCTGGGCCTCTACTGGCAAGCCACCCTGTGGTTTACCGTAGAAGATGCAACACCGTCACGGACGTGTTACATAGTCGGATCGATTACTCCCTGCCATGTAGAAAAAGCCGCCATGTCAAATACCGGCCCCGCCGGTAAGGACATAAGTGATGGGCACGGCCCGCAAGAGCCTGAGTCACGGACTCAGACACCTGCACTATACGGTCATATTTCTACAATAACTAATGCATACAAAAAAAGACATGCTTTGTCAATAAAAAAAACAACATCTTGATAAAAAGTCTAAACAACCTACATATTGCTGTGTTTCTGCCGTATCGGCGTCACTACTACGGCCCACTTATCTGTCTGGACCGTATTGCAGAAATCAGCCCATGACTCCATGAGCTTCCGGCGTTTCTGAAAAAGATCCCCGCGCCTATATGCTGCCTCCACTTTGCTTTCGATGCTATGAGCAAGTGCCATCTCGCAGACCTCACGCGGAAAGTTTGTATTTTCTGCGGCCCAGTCCCGGAAAGTGGACCGGAAGCCATGCGGTACAGCCTCAACCTTCATCCTGCGGCAAACCATACTGACAGCCATATCCGATAACGAACCGCCCCGTGCTGCCGGGAAAACATACGGCGAACCCTCGAACCTCGGCAGGGCTTTCAAGAGATTGACAACCTCATCCGTCAATGGAACCGTATGCTCTTTTTCTGCTTTCATCCGCTCTGCTGGAATGGTCCAGACCTTGTTTTCCAGGTCAATCTCGTTCCAGGTGGCAAGTCGGGCCTCCCCGGATCTGCATGCAGTCAAGATGATCATCTCAAGGCAGCGGGCGGCCATGCCATCGCGTTTTCGCAGCTCCTTCATGAATGAGCCTATTTCCTGCCAGGGCAGGGCGGCATAATGCTTGACTTTTTTTAGCTTCCCCGGTTTCGGCAGGACCGTATCCAAATAGCCTTTCCATCTTGCCGGATTCTCCCCGGACCTGTGGCCAGAGACAGCGGCCCAGGACAGGATGTGCTCAAGACGTTGGCGCAGACGTGTGGCTGTCTCGGTCTTTGTCGTCCAGATGGGTTCAAGTACTTTCAAGATGTGTTGTAGCTCGAGCTCATGCACGGGCAGATCCCCTATGACAGGTACGGCATAATTATTGATGGATGAGATCCAATCGCGGCTGTGTTTTTCGCTCCTAAACTCCGGCTTTTTCTTCTCATGGCATAACCGGGCGGCCTCGGCAAAGGTCATTTTCTCCATCTGTGATTTGATGAGGGCTTGTCTGCGGGCCTGCCGCTCGGCGACCGGATCAATGCCTTGTTCAATGGTTTCTTTTATATTTCTGGCCTTCTCCCTGGCCCGAGCAAGTGATACCGCCGGAAAACCACCCAAGCCAACAGACCGCCGCTTGTTTCCTATCATAACGCGCAGTATCCATGACTTTGAACCGGATTCTTTTACATGAAGCAGTAAACCCGGAACTCCACCCACTGCGTGCCGCCCTGGTTCCTTGATATTCCTGACATCAAGAGCAGATAATTCTTCAATCTTTTTTGGCATATTGTACCTCCATCTGTGTTACCAAAAAGCTACCATTTTGATCTTTACACGTCAAGACAAAAGATTACAATTTGATTTTCAGGTAGGTATAATAATCAAGGATTACGGCAGGTTAAACGGACATAAAATTACAGTTACAGACGGGAGAAAAGCGGATTCTTCTTCTGCCATATAATGAAAAATCCCCTCCATGCCTTTTTCAGTGACATAATCGGTGAGGTTGGCCTGGACATCCGGCACAAAGGGCATGGACTGATACTTGCTCATCAGCTTATCATAGGCCCGGACAGCGCCAGCCTCGGAGAGCTTGTCCCGGATCACCGGCCGCATTTTATCGGCCAGGGGATCGGCCATTTTGCTCTTGAAATAACGGGTGGCGGAATCTTCGGGTCCCTGGTAGATCTGTTTGACATCGTCGAAGGTAATGGCTGCGATGGCATCGAGAAAAAGCGCTTTTGCTTCAGGTGCGGCTTTTTCCGCAGCCCGGTTGAGCTTTAATTCCAGATCATCGGCCAGATAGGACATCCCGATTGTATCCAGAGCGGTTTTCACCTTACCGAATTGTTCCGGCAGGGGGATATGCACATCCGGATCCGCGTTAAACCCGCCTTCCTGTCCCAGCTGTGCCACAACCTTTTTGGAGCCCATGGCCAGGGCCTGCTTAAACGCCCGGCTGATTTCATCGGTGCTCAGATCTCCGGCAGCAGATCCGGCATCATCTCCGGAACCGGAAAAAACTTTAAGACCCTTTTCAAAGAGGTTTCCCGCATTGGCCGGATTCACCGCCCAGGCCGAAAGGACGACTGCGCATATCAGAACAAAACCCCGGCATTTTATTTTTTTCCATGGAAACAACAGCATACTTCTCCCCCCGGATCAAATTGATGCGTTCCTGTTTAAAAAAATCAATTTCTGCTTGTTTAATCATAGCCCTTGTATGAATAAAATCAAACAGCCACCCAAACTTTGATGGCACCGTAAAAAACTGTTTACCGCGTCTGCTGTTTGTCAGGAAGGAAGCCCTGCGGCCGGGGTCAGTTTTTTCGCTCCTGACCGTTTTTGCGGATTCATCAAATGCCTTTGCTTAAAATTTACAAACTCGCCCTGCCTTCCTCAAACAGTTTGAATTTTTCACGCAAAAACGCTCAATGTCGCTTTAAAAACCGACCCCGCCCTTGAACTTCCTTGGAAACGTCCTTCCAGGGTCGCAGCCCAGGACCGAACACTGAAAATAACTTTTTGCCGCATGCTTAAAAGCTTTGATTTTATTTTTTTGAACCTTGAACCTTGAACCTTGAACTTTGAACGAAGTTTCTTGGATGTGTTGCTTCCGACTCCCTTGGTGTGAAACTTTGCATACAGGCGGCCATGATGCCGGCCGGGGGTGGTTTGCGAGTCGCATTGAGCGCGCAAGCGGTCAGCAGGGAGCAAACCGCCACCGGGCCGGCATCATGCGAAAATTATAAAACCAGGCACGAACAGCAACTTTTTGAAGTTTCACGGAAACCAACGGAAACCATCGGATTTGAAGACAACAGAAGGAGGATTAAAAAAAAAAGCGCCTGAAAGGGTGAATGGTCCCTTTCAGGCGATATATGAAACAAGAGGCCAAAAGCAAAACCGTGTCCGAAGCAGTTCCATCCATGAGCGCAGGTTTACGGTTTTTGCAGGCCTCTTGAAATTGTTGGCGTCCCCAAGGGGATTTGAACCCCTGTCGCCGGCGTGAAAGGCCGGTGTCCTGGACCGGGCTAGACGATGGGGACGCAAGCATATGCAATATGTATCTGGTGGGCCGTGTTGGACTCGAACCAACGACTCTCTGCTTAAAAGGCAGATACTCTACCAACTGAGTTAACGGCCCCAGTCCAGCGGCTAATAAAGTATTTCTTGTATCGATTCCAACAGGGCCTGTCAATAATAAAATTTAGCCCGGACGGGTTTTTTTGCAAATCCTTTTTGGCCGGTTTCGGTGCAACGCTCTATTTGCGCCAGAATTCCGGCACCAGAAAAATAATCACCGTATAAATTTCCAGGCGTCCCAGAAGCATGCACCAGGACAGCAGCCATTTGCCGAAATAGGGAATTTCTGAATAATTGCCCACCGGTCCCACCAGGGCCAGGCCCGGGCCGATATTGCCGATGGATGCGGCCACGGCTGAAAACGAGGTGACAAAATCCACACCCATGGACGCCAGCACAATGGAGCAGAGCACAAAAATGCCCATGTACAGGGCCAGAAAACCCAGGACACTGCTGATGACCGCGCCGGATACCGGTTTTCCGCCGATTTTCACGTAAGAAACCGAATGGGGATGCACCAGGTTGAAAAGCTCCTTGTAGCAAAACTTCACGCACAGCATGATGCGCATTATTTTCATGCCGCCGCCGGTGGAGCCCGCAGAGCCCCCGAAAAACATGCAGGTCAAAATGATGAGTTGGGCCACTGCCGACCACTGGTTATAATCGGCCGTGGCATAGCCGGTGGTGGTCAGAATGGAAATCACCTGAAAGGCCCCATACCGGAAACTTTCCCCAAGGCTTTCATAGACCTGCCCGTTAATAAAAAAGCTCACCACAAGGATCAGCACAACCAGGGTCAACAGATAAAACCGGCATTCCGGATCACGCCAGTAGGCCAGGGGCCGTGCCCGGAGCATCTGGTAATGCAGAAAAAAATTGATCCCTGCAATCACCATAAAGCCCATAATCACGATATCGATGTAAAGGCTGTCATAATGGGCGATAGACAGGCCTTTTGTGGAAAATCCGCCGGTGGGCATGGTGGTAAACGTATGGCAGACCGCGTCATAGACCGTCATGCCGCCGGCCAGCAGCAAAATCACTTCAAGTACGGAAAAAAGGACATAGACTTTCCACAGCAGCTTGGCGGTATCACTGATCCTGGGCTTTAACTTGTCTGGCATGGGCGTGGGCACCTCTGCCTTGTAGAGCTGAAATCCGCCTACTCCCAGAAAGGGCAGAATGGCAATGGTCAAAACGATAATTCCCATGCCCCCGAGCCACTGGATCAGGCTTCGCCAGAACAAAAGTCCCCTTGGCACAGCCTCGATATCGGTTAACACTGACGCGCCGGTGGTGGTGAACCCGGATACGGACTCAAAAAAGGCATCGGCAAATACCGGGAAAAACCCGGAGAAATAAAAGGGAAGCGCCCCGAAAAACCCGATGGCGGTCCATCCCAGGGCCACGATGGCCATGCCCTCGCGCTGGCTGATGTATTCGGTCCTGGGCTGCCG
Organism: Desulfosalsimonas sp.; assembly: GCF_055149105.1. Lineage (NCBI taxonomy): Bacteria > Pseudomonadati > Thermodesulfobacteriota > Desulfobacteria > Desulfobacterales > Desulfosalsimonadaceae > Desulfosalsimonas > Desulfosalsimonas sp. The sequence continues at coordinate 37,279 of NZ_JBSRLA010000014.1, forward strand.
GAAGATTAAAAACAAAGCCGTGCCGAAAAACACTGCGATTGCCGCAGACATCAGCAGGCTCCGAGTGCTGCCGTCCGCGTAAAACGCCCCCACACCCGCGGGCACAACCAGGGCCAGCCCCAGACAAAAAACCAGGATTGCCGTGTATTGAAACACGAAAGCCCAGCGCATCTAGAAAAACTCCAGTTTTACCATGAGAATTTTTTCGATTTTGGCGATAACCTGGCGCTTGGCAAAAATGATGACCCGGTCGCCGGGCTCAATCACGCTGTCGCCCGAAGGGATGATCACCTGGCCGTTTCGGATAATCCCGATGACCAGCGAGCCCTTGGGAAGAGAGGATTTACGAAGCGGTTTTCCCACGATATCGGACGTTTCCAGGGCCTCGGCCTCCAGCACTTCGGCCTGCTCATCTGTAAGGGTGCGCACTGACAGCACCTTACCCCTGCGGATATGCTGGAGGATGGTATTGATGGCCGAAAGCCTCGGACTGACCACCTGTTCGATGCCGATTGCCGGCATAAGCGGAAAATAGGAAAATTTGTTTAGTTTGGTGATGGTTTTGCCCGCCCCCATGCGTTTGGCCAGAAGCGAGACCAGAATATTGGTTTCCTCATCGTTGGTCAGGGTCACCACCGCATCCATTTCCCGGATGTTTTCCTCGATTAAAAGCCGCTGGTCCGAGCCGTCGCCCTGGATGATCACCGCCTTTTTCATTTCCGCGGCCAGCTCGCTGCACCGTTGCGCCGAACGCTCGATGATCTTTGTCTGGATGCCGCCTTTTTCAAGCACAGCAGCCAGCCGGGTGCCGATACGGCCGCCGCCGACGATCAGGGTCCGGCGCACCGGGCGGGCCTGTTTGTCAAAGGCCTTTATAATTGGCACCAGGCCCTTTTCCTCGCTGATAAAATAAACCAGATCCCCTGCGCTTAAGCGGAAATCCCCGCCCGGGATGACCAGTTCCTCTTCTCTTACCACGGCTGCCACCAGGATCCGGGGCTCGATTTTTTCCGGAATTTCTTTTAACCGGATACCGGCCAGCCGGCTGCCGGGGTCCAGGTACAAGCCCACAAACTTCAGCTTTCCGTCGGCAAAATCACTGACATCCACGGCCCCGGGGATGCGCAGAAACTGTTCAATGCTTTTGACCACCTCGATTTCCGGGTTGATCACCGTGTCAATATGGGGGGCCTGATCATGGAACACCTGGTGATAGGCGTCAAAATCGCCTTCCCGGATCCTGGCCAGCTTTTTTGTGGTCGGCGAGATCACATCTGCCATCATGCAGGCCACAAGGTTGGTTTCATCACTGTCTGTGACTGCAAGCAGGATTTCCGCGTCTTTTATCCCCGCGGCCTTCAGCACCCGGGGGCTGCTGCCCGAACCATTGACCGCCTCCACGTCCAGGTTGTCAGAAAGACGCTTGATCGCCTCGGCATTACGGTCAATGACCACCACTTCCTTGTTTTCAAACGCCATTCGGCTGGCAATGTGGTATCCCACTTCGCCGGCGCCCACTATGATGATTTTCACAGCAGCTGCTCCTTGTAGAGATTGTTTTCCTGGTATCCGCCGCAGGCCGCAGCCAGCCGCGAAGCCAGCCGGGTATGCCGCCTGGCCGGAGTGTTGTTTTTCACGGCAATGGCCATGGCCTTTTTGGCCCCCACCATGACCACCAGAGCCCGTCCCCTGGTAACCGCCGTGTAGACGAGGTTGCGCTGGAGCATCATGTAATGCTGAGTCAGAAGCGGCATGACCACCGCCGGAAACTCCGAACCCTGGGCCTTGTGCACGGAAACCGCATATGCGGGCACCACCTCGTCAAGCTCGGTGAACGCATAACTGATCCGTCGGTCGTCAAAGTCAATCTGCACCTGCCGGGTATCCTCGTCCAGGCCGGCAATGCGCCCCATATCCCCGTTAAACACCTGTTTGTCATAATTGTTCCGGGTCTGCATGACTTTGTCATAAAGCCGGAACACCGTGCTCCCGCTGGTGACCTGGGGATTGCCCGGATTTAAGGTTTCCTGGAGCACGCGGTTTAACGCCGCCGTGCCGGCCGTGCCCCGGTGCATGGGGCTGAGCACCTGGATTTCGGTGACCGGGTCAAACCCGAATCGCCGGGGTATGCGTTTTGACACCAACTCCACAATGGTGTCAACAACTTTTTCCGGATCCGTCTGCCCGATAAAATAAAAATCAGTGTCATCGTGGCTTGCATCCATCTGCGGCATCCGGCCGCTGTTGATCTGATGGGCATTGACAATGATGCGGCTTTTTCGGGCCTGGCGGAAAATTTCGCTCAACCGCACAACCGGCACGGCCTTGGAGGCAATAATATCTGCCAGGACGTTTCCAGGACCCACAGACGGCAGCTGGTGCACATCTCCCACCATCACCAGGGTGGCGGCAGGGGGCACGGCTTTTATCAGGTGATACATGAGCACCGTGTCGATCATGGAGGCTTCGTCAATGATGAGCAGGTCACATTTTATCGGATTGTCCTGATTTTTCTGAAATCCGCCGGCCTGATAATTAAAGGAAAGCATCCGGTGAATGGTCACCGCGCTATAGCCGGTGGCCTCGCTCATTTTCTTTGCTGCCCGGCCCGTGGGGGCGGCCAGCATGATCCTGGCTGAAAGCCGGCTGAAAATCTCGAGCATGGCCCGGATAATAGTGGTCTTTCCCGTGCCCGGCCCGCCGGTGAGCACCATGACCTTGTTTTGTGCCGCGCACTTCACCGCCTGCTGCTGTTTTTCCGCCAGTGCAAAATCAAGCCGATCCTGGACCCATTGCAGGGCCCGGGGGGCGTCAATGGAACGAACCGCCTTGGGCGCGCCAAGCAGACGGGCAAAATGGCGGGCAATGCCGGTTTCACACACAAAAAACCGCTTTAAGTAGACCGCCGGGTCGGCTGCCGGATCTTTTTGCGCTTCATCGTCTATGACCAGTTCCTGGTTTTTGGCTGCTTGGGCAATGGCATCGGAAATGCGCTCCGGTGCCGCCTCCAGAATTTCCATGCTTTTTTCCAATAACTGACCCCTGGGATAAAACACATGCCCGTCTTCTGCCAGCTGGTTGAGCACATACAAAATCCCGGCTTTGATGCGCCGGGGATCTTGCTTTTCAAAACCCAGGCGGGAGGCGATCCGGTCGGCTGTCAAAAACCCGATGCCGGAAATATCGGTTGCCAGCTGATAAGGGTTGGCAGTGACCACATCAATGGCATCCCGGCCGTAGTGCCTGAAAATGCGCACTGCCCAGGCCGCGCTGACCTCATGGGACTGGAGAAAAACCATGACATTGCGGACCTCGCGCTGCTCGGCCCAGGCGGCCTGGATCATCTCAATGCGTTTTTCGCCAATGCCTTCAACTTCCCTGAGTTTGTCAGGATGGTTTTCAATCACATCCAGTGCGGATTTGCCGAACCGGTCCACAATCCGCTCCGCCATTACCGGACCGATTCCGCGGATCATGCCGGAACCCAGGTATTTGCGAATGCCGTTGATTGTCGAGGGGGTAATGCTGCGATGGGAGCGAACCTCAAATTGTTCGCCGTAAGTGGGATGAAGTTTCCAGAAGCCGGTGAGTTCCAGGGCCTCTCCGGGCGCGGGATCCGTGAATCGCCCCACCACGGTCACCGGCTCCCTCCGGCCCCGGACCCGCATCCGGGCTACGGTATATCCGTTTTCCGGATTTGTGTAGGTCACCCGCTCAATCTGGCCGGAAAGTGTCTGATTCTCTGATTCGGCCTGGAAGGTCATGGTACGGCATTTTCCGCGAAAAATGGTTGAAAATGCCCAACGCCGGTATGGCCTGTGTCAGCCGGATATCCTGGCCCGGGCCGCATCGGCAAACATGGAATCCGAATACTCGGAAACAAGCTGCTCAAAGGCCTGCCGGCTTTTTTCCGGCGCTCCCATTTCCTCGTAAAGCAGCCCGAGATTAAACAGGGCATGATCATCAATGACCGTGCTCTGGTTTTCCAGCACCTGCTGAAAATAAGAAACCGCCTTCTCATAGTTTTCCATGGCCGAATGGGAGTGAGCCATGCCGATCAGCACCAGAAAATTGAACTGGTCATTGTTTTTCAGCTTTTTCCAGGCGGCCTCATACAATGACAGGGCGCGATCGGGTTCTCCGGTCTCCAGGCACAATGCCGCATACCGGAGCAGGGCCATTTCGCCGGCGTCCGTATATCCGTAATCTTCAATCAGGGCCGCGTAACGCTCCTTTATACCCTCGTAGGCTTCCGGGCTTTGCTCCGGATCAATGGCCCCGGCCTGCCGGCTGATTTCCAGAAGGCGTGCCGAAGCCTTGTTCTGCGCTTGTCCCAGGAAATAGAACACTCCGGAAACCACCAAAATCAGGCATAACAGTGCGGCTCCGGCAATGATGAGTTGCTTCTGGTAGGTGAGGGCAACACCTGCAATCTTTTTTAAAAACTGCTGCAGCGGATCATCAGGCAGCTCTGAATGCCCGTTATCTGCCGGCCCGGTGTTTTTTTCAGCCATATTGCATCACTCTTTGTCAAATATTTTCGGCATTTTCCGGCAGCAGCTTCTTGATACGCTGCCAGCCTGCTTCCTCGACCTTGGCACCCACCAGCTGACAAACTTCGTACCCGCAGGCCGAACCAAGGTTTCCGCTTTTTGTAAAGGAATAGCCGTTAACCAGGCCGAAAAGGAAACCGGCCGCCCAGAGGTCTCCGGCCCCTGTTGTGTCCACGGCGCATCCGTCGCCCAGGGCTTCAACCCGGGTGGTCTCTGCCTTGTGCAGGATCATGCTTCCCCTGGGCCCGGTCTTTAACACCGCGATTTCCGTATTTCTGCCCAGCTCCTGAAGCGAAGCCTGCTCGTCTTTTATGCCGGTATAAGCAAAGGCCTCATCTTCGTTTGCAATCAGGATATCAATGTAGTCGGCCACGATATCGTTTAACAACTCCCTGGATTCCTCCACAACGTTGAAACTGGCCAGATCCAGGCTGATGCGCGCCCCCGAGGCCTTGCCGGCTTTTAAAACCGCCATCATCAAATCCGGATTAAACAGCAGATAGCCTTCCACGTGCACGATGGCCGCTCCGTCAAAACATTTCCGGGTGATTTCCCCGGGCTGCATCTCCGCAGACGCCCCCAGACAGGTAAACATGGTGCGCTGGGCGTCCGGGGTGATCACCGAGAGCACCCGGCCGGTGGGTGATGCGGACCGGAACAGATACGGCTCCACCCGCTGGGCCACCAGGTCGGACTCAAACACGTCGCCCAGTTCATCTTCTCCCCGTTTGCCCACGAAACGGGCTGCTCCGCCCAGGCATCCGACGCCTACGGCGGTGTTGCAGGCAGATCCGCCGCTGACCACAGTGGGAGGGTTGGCGGTTTTGGATACAAGATCATCAATAAAGGTCTGCTCCACCAAAGTCATGCCGCCCTTGGCAGCACCAACGGCTTCAAGGAAACTGTCGTCTTCTCCGGCCAGCATATCCACGAGTGCCGACCCCACGCACACAATGGCGCTGCGGTCCGGCTCAAATGAGATGGTCATATTAAAATCCTTTCCTTTAACTTAACAATGCGTGACAATTCAAAATTTTACCACACCAGGCCGCTATAGATCCAGCCCTTTTCCCCGTCAGCATGCTGGATATGGATCCAATCCCCCTTTTTTTCCAGAATCTTGAAGGGAACGCCTTTTTCAGCCTGAAAAGCCACGTCATTACTGGTACCCGGACCGGTTCGGATGTTGATCACACCCTTTTTTGTGATCACGGTTTTGATGTCTGCCACCAGGTCCTTGTGAATCCAGGCCCGGGTGCCTTCGAAATCCTCGAAAAAATACCAGTCACCCTGGGTCTCAAGAACATCCAGGGGAGTATAGAGCTCCATCTGCCAAAGTTTTTCATGCTCGATGCCGGGTCCGGAGCGGGTGTTGGCCACATCCACGGATACGGCCATGCGCCGGGCCTCTGCCGCGGCTGAAGCCGCGGCCAGCATTGTGAAAACCATCAGGCAGATGATCATTGCAGTAAATCTGCGCGAAGTTGTTGCCGGATACATGATTGAAAAATCCTCCTGTTTTAGGCTGCCATCAATTGATTTACAGCCTGTTCAAGCCCGTCAATGCTTAGTTCATACATGGGAAAAATCTGGGCAATGGCGTTGATGGTCCGGGTGTAGGGCCACATTCGGGCGGGCACTGGATTTAACCAGGCATTGTGCGGGAAAGTTTCGGCCAGAAACCGCAACTGTTCAATGCTGGCCTTGCCGCTGCGCTCGTGGACGTAAATGGAGCCGTCCCTGGCCATCAATTCATAAGGGGCCATGCTGGCATCACCCACCAGAATCAGGCGCGTGTCCGGATCATTTTTCACAAATTCGGCCACCGGCTTGGGCTTGCGATACCGGGCCGGATCCTCCCACACCGTGTCATAGATGGTGTTGTGGAAGAAATAAGTTTTCAGTTCCTTGAACTGGGAGCGGGCGTAATTAAACAAAGTCCGGACCACGTGCACGTATGGATCCATGGAGTAGCCACCGTTATCAATGGCCAGGATCACCTTGAGCCGGTCTTTTAAACCCCGGTCAAATACGATCTGGATATCGCCGGCGTTTTTCATGGTCTGGTAGATGCTTTCGTCTATATTGAGCTGGTCTTTGGGTCCGGCGGGCACCAGGTTGCGCAGGCGCTTTAAGGCCTCGCCCATGGATGACTGGGTCAGGGGGCCCATGCGGGAATAATCCTTGTACCGTCTTTCATTGGCCACCTTGATAGCCGACTGGTTGCGGGATTCGCCGCCCACGCGCAAGCCGCCCGGATGATATCCGGAATGACCCACCGGAGAGGTCCCGCCGGTGCCGATCCATCGGTTGCCCCCGTCATGCCGCTCGGTCTGCTCTTTTAAGCGTTCCTTGAAATATTCAATCAGCTCCTCAGGTGACAGATTCTGCAGATCCGCGGCATTGACCCCCAGGGCATCGGCCACGGACTGCGGGTCGGTCAGCCACTGGTCCAGCATGGCCTTTGCGATCTCGTCAAGCTCAAAGCCCTCCACGTCCGGCAATTCCGCACCCTCGAAATAATGGGCAAAAATCTGGTCAAACAGGTCAAAATACCGCTCACTTTTGACCAGAATCGCCCGGGATGCGGTGTAGAAATCCGAAAGGGAAGAAATCAGCCCGTTTGCCAGGGCTTTGTGCAGGGTCAAAAAGGCCGTGGGCGTAACCGGCACCCCCGCATCCTTGAGCTTGTAAAAAAACTCCACAAACATGGCATTCCGCCTCTAGAACCGTTTTTTTCGCTGTACCTGATTGGCTGCATACTGATAATCCTGGCTCTTTTTAAACAACACCCCCAGGTAAGGCAGCTCGCCCTTGACCAGCTGTTTGGGCTTGAAGTCCGGATCCGCTGAAAGGGCCCTTATCCAGTTGATCAATTCCCGGGTTGCTGGCTTTTTTTCCACCATGTCGATTTCCCGGAGTTGATAGAAAGTGTTGATGGCATGGTCCATCAAGTCGGAATCAATCTCAGGAAAATGCACCTGGATGATTTTGCGCATCATTTTGGGATCCGGAAAGGCAATATGATGAAAATTGCACCGGCCCAGGAAAGGATCGGAAAGATCCTTCTTGGCGTTGGAGGTGATGATGATCACAGGTCTGTGGCGGGCCCGGATGGTTTTGTCGATTTCAATGATGTCAAACTCCATCTGATCGAGCACATCGAGCATGTCATCCTGGAAATCGGTATCAGCCTTGTCAATTTCATCAATTAACAAAACAGTGCGCTCTTCGGCTGTAAACGCCTGGCCGATCTTGCCCATCTTGATATAATCCTCAATCCGGCTCACATCCCTGGTGGAGTCGCCAAACCGGCTGTCATTGAGCCGGGTGAGGGTATCATACTGGTAAAGACCCTCTATGAGCTTCATATTGGATTTGACATTTAACACGATCAGCGGCATGTGCAGACTTTCGGCAATGGCATAGGCCAGCATGGTCTTTCCTGTTCCGGGCTCGCCCTTTAACAGCAGGGGCATTTCCAGAGACCTGGAAATATTAACAATCTTTGCCAGTTCCGGGTCCAGGACATAGCGTTTTGCACCGCTGAACTGATCTTTTTCCTGTAATTGTTTCGTCATAATTATTCAATCCTGCCTTGTCTGGATATTTGCAGCCGATTGTTAACGGCTGCCGCGTATTTTCTCTGAGACCTGCCGGTTCATATCAATTACCCGCATGGCATGCTCCAGGGAAAGCGAGCCGGTGCCGCAGCTCGGAGTAATCAGAGACTGTGCGATCACCTGTTCCCTTTCAAAACCCAATGCTTCAATGCGTTTGGCCTGGTCCTGCCACAGGGTATAGAGAGACTCCGGGGTTTCGGACTCAATGGCTTCGGTATCCCCGGTGGGCACAATTCCCCAGGCCAGAATCCGGCCGTCATTTAAAAACGACCGGATAGCGTCGGCATACAAAATAAACTTGTCAAAATAAGAGTATGCGTCAAAACTGACGATATCCGCATCCGATTCCAGAATCACGGGCCACTCGGCGTTGGCGCACACATGCACCCCGGCAAGACCGCCTTCGGCATGCACCGCTTCGATGACCTCGGCAAAGCAAACATCGATTTCCCCGCGCGACACACTGATAAATGCAGAGGAGCCAAAGCCGGCAAGGGCGGGTTCATCGAGAAACAGAATCACCGGCAGTCCGTATTTTTTCAACTGGTTGACCTGCCACCGGGCTTTCATGGCAATGAGCTTGACCGCTGCATCCCGGATGTGCTCGTTGTAAAAGGCGGCCCGTCCCTCCTTGTCAACCAGGCCGGTGCCGAATGTAAAGGGTCCGGTTACCTGGCCCTTGACAGCCACGGGCGAATAACGGCCGCGGTCGAGTTCCCGCATGAACACATAAAACCCGGGGGCATCGTCTTCGTGGATGGCGAACCGCGATTCAGCGATGTCGCCGCCGCCTTCGGTCACTTCCATGTAGGCCTCGTAGAAACCCAGCAGGGCGTCGTCGAAACGCTCATCAGCCGAATCCACAAAAATCTTGTCATTCTGACGCGTCAGGCCCGGCATTCCCTTGGAAAACTGGGCCACCATGCCTTCGGCGGCAAATTTGGGCAATTGCACCCACAGCGGAATATCCGGGGTATATTCAAACATCAGCTCCGCTGCTTTTTCATGGTCATCCATGGGCAGGCTTCCGATCCAGGCCGGAAAGCCCGCGGGGCGAAAATCGTTTTTCATTGCAGATTCCTACCCTTTGGTTAATATTTAAAATTTATTTATATACCGCATTTCAAAATCATTGACAAGGGCTATTGCATCCCTGAAATCAGAGCAAACCCGTTAAACCCATTGTTGCAAACGCATTAAGCAATTGACAGGACAGGCGGGATTGCCTATTATCAAAAATCAATCCATCCACCGCGGACAAATTCCCTGCGGAAATCGCAAAAAGGAGGCCATATTCCATGTTTGGCATCGGAATGCCGGAACTCATTGTTGTTCTGGTGATCATTATGATTGTGTTCGGAGCGGGCAAACTCCCGGAAATCGGTTCGGGCATCGGAAAAGGAATCCGCAATTTCAAAAAATCGGTTTCCGGCGATGAGCCTCCGGCCGAACAAATTGAAGAGCCCCGGCAAGACAACAAAAACGAAAAAAAATAAAAAAACCGTTTTTTCCCTGTTTCAAATCAAAAAGCCGGCCTGCAGGCGGTTTTTCCCAAATCCGCCTGCGGACCGGCTTTTATGACAAAAACCCTCTGTTGTCAGAACGGGATATCATCCTCCGCATCTCCGGCGCCTCCGCCCCGGGGCGATGACGGCTGATCATCATAAGCGGGCCCGGAATTGTATCCCCCTCTGCCGCCGCTATCGCCTTTGGAGCCCAGCATCTGCATGTCATTGGCCACCACTTCGGTAATGTACTTGGTGACTCCGTCCTGCTCCCATGAGCGTGTCTGCAGGCGGCCTTCAATATAAACCTGCTTGCCCTTGGACAGATATTCACCGCAGATTTCCGCCAGTTTCCGGAAAGCCACGATTCTGTGCCATTCTGTTTTGTCCCGTTTTTCCCCCGTGGCCTTGTCCCGCCATTCCATGGAAGTGGCCAGGGTAAAATTCACCACTGCCTGGCCGTCCTGGGTATACCGGATTTCGGGATCACGCCCCAGGTTGCCGACGAGAATGACTTTGTTGACGCCGCGTGCCATGTGATTTACTCCCTTATGCGCTCATGATCATGGTTGTTTGGATTGAAGCCGTTTTTGCTCCGCATCTTCTGCTGATTTCTGCTCCCCGGCCTCCTTGTCTGTGCCCGCCACCTGGCAGGCATCGCGCATTCACGTGGAAACGCCCATTTTCGGCAGAATCCAGACTTGCAGCGCCACCCAGACACCGATAAAAATGGCCACAAAAAGAAATGTTTTCATCAATGATTCCATCGCTCGTGGATTGTTGGATCGGGAAAAGGGGACACGGCAAAACCGTGTCCCCTTTTTTAATTTTTCAAATGTGGTTTGACGTATCAAAACTATAATATAATGATAATCATATAATCCGGTTTTTCAATGCCTGTATTTGGCAGCACCCCTGGTCCGAGGGTTTACCGCTGCCGGGAAAGCACCCTTGCAATGTCTGTTTGCTGCATGCTTAGTTATCGTCTGAAGCCGTTGCCGTCATCTTGCGCTGCTCAAGCTGCACAATCCTGGGGGTCATGAAAATAAGCAGCTCGCTTTTCTCGCTTTCCTGAATATCGCGTTTAAACATCCAGCCCAGGATGGGAATGTCTTTAAGGATGGGAAAACCGGTATTCCTTTTGGTTGTGGTATCTTTTTTGATGCCGCCGATCACGATGGTATCCCCGTCTTCCACCAGCAGTTCGGTGACCGCCTCGTTGGTGGAAAGCGCCGGCGCCTCCTGGGTGAGCTCTGCAATTTCGTTTTTGGTTACAAAAATCTGGAGGGAAACGCGTTGGTCCGGTGTCACGTGCGGGGTAACATCCAGGCGCAGGTCCACTTCCTTGAATTCAATGTTGACCTCATCGTCCTCCACTGTCTGATAGGGAATTTCAAAGCCCTGCTTGATGGTGGCCTTTTTGTTGTCCAGGGTGACGATCTTGGGTGCGGAGACGATTTTTACGTTGTTTTCTTCTTCCAGGGCGTTTAACTGGGCGTCCAGGGTCAGGCCGGAAAGCCGCGAAAGGCTGAATCCGATTCCCGAGGTGGTATTTGTGCTGGGGTGATTCATGGAAATGATGTGCGAGTAACTGCCCCCAAAACCGGCATCATTTGATTCCTTGGTCACACTGAATGCAGTGCCCACGTCTCTTATGAAGTCCTCGTTGATTTCCACGATCCGGGCCTCGATTTCCACCTGGGGCGTGACCTTGTCGATTTTTGAAATCACCTCCTGGGCCTTGTCAATGCGCTCCATGGTATCGGTGACAATCAGCTGATTGTTGCGGTTGTCCACATTGGCCTTACCCCTGTCCGACAGAACATCCTCAATATGGGGCAGCACTTCGCCCTGGGCACTGGCGTAACTGATGGGAATATATTCCGTGACCAGCGGCTCCATGGCTTTTTCCTGCTCAATGCGGTTTTTATACGCCTCGACTCTTTGCCGCCGGGCCTCCTCCTCCTGACGGAGGGTCTCCAGGGTGGCAATCCGGATAATTTCATCCTGTTCCACCTTGCCGAGCCGGTTTTGCTTTAATATCAGAGCCAGAACCTGGTCCCAGGGGACGGGTTTTTCCATATTGATGGTGACCTTGCCCTGCACATCCGGGTCAATGGCGTAATTTTTCCCGCTGACCTGCTGAAGAATCCGGAATACATTTTTGATATCGGTTTCATAAAAATCCAGGGCGATTTTTTCACCTGTGTATTCGTCCTTTTCAAACAGCCAATCAACCTGTTTTTCAGCCTTTCTGGCAGCTTCGGCAGTGGATGACAGCCCGGCTTCGGCAATGGCTTCTTCCGTAAGGACCTCTTCGAGCACCTGCTGCCATTCAGGCAAATCCGCCACAGGATAAGGCCTTGGCCCCACCGAGGAGGCTTCAAAGTGAATCATCAACTCGCGGCCTTCCTGCGCCACCCGGTAGGGAACAGCTTCCCGGAGTTCAATAAGCATCTCCACCAGGTCCTTTTTGTCCGGTACCGCATAAGGGATGACACGATCAACGGCACTGTCAAACCGGGTTGTGATAAGCGGGCGCCGGTCCACATGATCCGGCAGGACCGAACGGGTCAGGCGCAGCTTCAGAAGTTGATCCCGCGCCCTGTCCAGGTCATAATTGACTGGCCGGGACGTGCGTATGGTAATAACAGAAGCCCCGGATTCACCGCTGGCAAAATGAATGTCTTTTACCGTGGCAATGTCCTTATAAACTTCTGTGGTTTTCTTTGAGCTGTCTGAATTTGTTTTGCGCTCAGACTCAGGCCTCTTGTCGTAGCGGGTTTCCGGAAGCCTGGATTGCTCCCTGGACTGGTCCGAAAACTTCGTAGCGGCTTCCGGGTCATCCGGGTTGTCGGGTAGATTCTTTTTATCAAACTTAATGGTCAAGCCCGCAGCCTGCTTGTCCACCGTATAATTCATATCCCGGGCCAGCTGCACCTCAACCCGCACGTTTCTGCGGTCTTGGGAACTTGAAAGCAAAACCGCATCTATGGCTTTGTCTTCAGGCTGATATTGCCTGTCAATGTCTCCGAGCTGCGCCTGAGGGAAATAAAAGATAACACCCAGGGGCTCTAACTGCTTGACAGAAGTGTAATCGACCTCCCCGGAGGTCTGAATCTGAATTTCAGCTGATTCCGGCCGGCTTACCGTTGCTAACTGTTCGATGGTGCTCAGGCCCGACTTCTCCTCCGCCTCCTGGTCCTGCTGAGGCGACGGACCGGTTGCACAGCCGGCAAGCAATAATAAAAGGCCCATCATCAGAGAAACCCGCCGGATGATCCTTGACTTTGTGCGACAACTATCCATGTTTTTTCTCCGGGTTATTGCTGAAGTTTCTTTTCAATCTCGCGCTCGGCGATTTTACCGAAAACATCTTTATACTGTTCCTGGACAATGATCCGATCAGACCGGATCTCCGCAACCCGTCCGCCCTGATCGCCGATCCAGGTACCTTTTTTCACCACATAACCCTTACCTGAGGGATCCTCCACCATGGCAATGGCATCATTGTCCGATGCCAGTTTGAGGATGGCTGTAAGCTTTAACTGGCTCAAAGCAATTTTTTCAAGGGGCGTCTGAGGCCTTCGGCGCTGGAGCTCAGCACCATCGGCTTCTTCTCCGGATTCCTGCCCGGATGCGCCCCGCATAAACGGTTCAAAGGGGTCCACACGGCCTTTACGGGTATAGAGCCTTTCCTCGTCGCGAAAGAGCCCTTCCTGGTCGTCGATCATCAAATCCCCGAGCTCTTTTTCATCGGCTTGCGCCCCGGCACCGTCAGTATCTGCGGCGGAATCTTCGCCGTCACTGCCATCCCCGGCTTCACCCGCTTCGGGCAGCAATGAAACCGGTTTTTCAGCTTCGGCCTCACCTCCATCGGATCCGGCTTTTTCAGATTCAGCCGGCCGGGCCGAATCCTTGTCTGTTGCCTCTGTTGCCTTGTCCTGGCGCTCGATCTTCACGGACCGGCTCCGGGACACATCCTCATCCGGGGTTTCCGGTTTCCCGCCCAGTGCCATCAATCCGGGCACCAGGAAAAACATCATCGCTGCGATCCATATGTTCGGCTTTGACATCATTTTATCTTTTCTTCTTTTTCTGGTTTGCATCCTTTTTTGCCGGCTGATCAATAAATTTGTAGGTCACCGCCGTGCAGGATATCCGCAGCGGCCCCCCCGGACTGCCGGAATCACTGCTCACGGAAAAATCACTGACATTGACAATCCGTGATATCCGGGCAAGCCTGTCATAAAAGCCTCCCAGATCATGATACCCCCCTGACAATTCCATCTTTACGGGAATTTCAGCGTAAAAGTCTTTCACATTTTCTTTTTGGGGAGCGAAAAGCAGAAACTTCAGCCCTGAAGCCTTGCCCGCCTGGGAAATTCCGGTCAGCAGAGAAGGAATCTCCTCCTTGTCCGGAAGCGCCCGGGCAGCCAGTTCAAAGGAAGCCTGGGCCGCTTCATGCTCCTTTTTTACAGCCGGATACCGGGCGGCCTTGGTTTTGGTTATCTCCAGTTCCTGCTCAGCTCTTTTGATCTCTTCCCGGAGATCAGTGATGCGCTGATATTTTGGCAGAAACAGAAAATAACCGCATAGTCCCACCAGCACAACGACAACGCCCACGCAGGTTGCTATCCGCTGCATTCTGGTTAGCTCGCTGATTTTCCGAAATAACGGCTCCATGCCTTCCCGGGATATGGACTTTTTCTTCATTTTTTCGCCTTTTCATTGGCAATGACACTGGCATCGGCCATCTTGCATTTTATTCCAAAGCTCTTCATTTCCACGTCATACTGGGTTGTCTGCTTTGCGTTTTCCAGTGTCACATCCCTGATTTTATCGGATCGCTCCAACCGGCTCATGAAAACGGCAATGGTTTCATTGTCCATGGCGATTCCGTTTAACATCAGCTCAGATCCGTTATAATTCATTTTCTGGAGCTGCATGCGATCCGGAACCACCCGTTCGGTAAGATCGGCCAGCAGCAGGGGCGGTTTGGTACGGTGGCTTTTGAGTTGTTCAATAATTAAAATTTTCTGCTCCAACTCCGCCAGTTCCTTTTTCAGCACATCCACCTGTTGGGCTTTCCGCGAATAATTATCAATGTCTTCATTGAGATTGGCCAGTCTTGTTTCCAGGGCTTCCACCCGGTTGCCCATGAACATGTTGACGGCAAATAAAACCAACAGCAAAAAAACCACGGATAGCAGAAAAATCGAAACCTGGCGGCGGATATTTTCCTTGGTCCGGGCTGCACGAAACGGTAATAGATTGATTCGTATCATTTGTCATCCACTCTTCTGATGGCAAGCCCCATGGAAATGGCGGCCTGGGGTGCAATCTGTTGCAGGTAACCGGCATCAAGCTGATCGCTTTTGATCTCAATCTGTTCAAATGGATTGATGGCCTGGACGTCGGCTGAAGCCTGAACCGCCAGCAGGTCCCGAAACTGCTTGATGTTGGCCCCGCCTCCGCTTAGCATAATCTGACGAATCTGGTCCTCCGGGTTGGTGGAATAAAAGAAATCCAGCGCCCGGCGAATCTCGTTGCACCAGTCAGATACCACCGAGGAAATGATTTCCTGGAGATCTGATGACGAAATCCGGTCCGGATTTTCCGACAGCTTCAATGCCTCGGCCTCGGCCAGGGAGCAGCCGGCCAGGGAGGCAATTTTCTGATTGATCTGGTTGCAGCCCAGGGACACATCGCGCAAGAAAACCGAGTTGTTTTCCTTTAAAATATTCAACGAGGTCTTGCTGGCCCCGATGTCGATCAGGGCAATACTTTCAGTACTCTGGGGATAATTGAGGCTATAGATGTTCTGCAGGCAAAAGGCATCAATGTCGATGATACACAGGTTCAAGCCGGCCAAATCCATCAGATTGACATAGTCATCGATCATCTCTTTTTTGGCCGCCACCAGCAGTACATTGATCTGGTTGGGATTGTTTTCATTTTCGCCAAGAACCTGAAAATCAAGATTCACATCGTTAATGTCAAAGGGGATATACTGCTCGGCCTCGAAATTCAAGGATTCATACAACTGGTCTTCGGGCATGTTCTGGATTGTAATGTTTTTCACAATCACCGAATAGCCCCCGATGGAAATGGCCACATTGTTCTGCCCGATGTTGTATAACTGGAAAAGTTCCCGGATGGCTTCGGCAACGGTTTCGGGATCCTTGATCATTCCATCCTCAATGGCACCGGGCGCCACCTCAATGGCACCGAATTTTTTCAGCAGCCATCCCTTTTTGGACTCCACGGCCTCGGCAACCTTAACGGAGCGGGAACCGATATCCAATCCCACAAGTTGATTTTTCTTCCCTAAAATCATATGCGTCTCGTCTGTAGTTGACTTGGGTTCAGGAATGCCCGATATGCGGCATCCGCCGAAAAATCCGCTGCCCCGGCAACGGCCGAAAACAAAAAATCTCTTTTGGAATAAATAAATGGAGAAAAGAAAGAACTCGGATGAAAATAACACTGTGCTGAAACAGCCGGCAGGTTAGGCGATTTGTGGATGAAATAACCGGGTAACCGATCTTTGTTCATGCCTTTCACCTATATCTGTTCACATGATTTTAATTAAATATAGACTTTTTTCGAATAACAGATTGTGTCTACATTCCATTTAAATTGTTGTTATGTCAAGCAAATTATTTACCTTTTACGTATGCCACACCATATGGAGAGACATATCTTAGAAAAAACACAATATAATGTATCCTTTACTGGAAATACCTGATTAAAACCTGAAAAGCGGATTCCCGGAATACGGTTGCCGGCTCTTGAAAAACCCCCCAAAGACCTGTATGGTGGCAGTCGTTTCATCAAACCGATTTTTTCTTACGTAAAGTCTGACAGCAACAGGAGACGGTACCATGCCCATGTCACAGGAATTTCAAAATCGCCTTTTTCCGGGCTTGCCGAAAATCGCCCGGCATTTCGGCACCCCTTTTCATATATACGATGAAACCGGAATCCGGCAAACCGCTCAGGAATTAAAAACCCGGTTCTCGCCTCTGCCAGCCACGTTTCAGGAATTTTTCGCAGTCAAGGCCCTGCCCAATCCAAGCATTCTGGCGATCATGGCGGATATGGGCTTTGGATTTGACTGCAGCTCGGTTCCGGAACTGGTGTTAAGCCGGCAGGCGGGTGCCCGGGGCGGGTTGATCATGTTTACTTCCAACAATACCACCCGCAGCGATTTTCAGGCCGCTGCGGACCACGGCGGCAGCATCTTAAACCTTGATGACATCACCTTGATCGACAAGCTTGCCGATATCCCGGAATTGATCAGCTTTCGCTACAACCCCGGCCCCGGACGCACCGGAAACGAAATCATCGGCAATCCCGTGGAGGCCAAGTACGGGGTGAGCACGGACCAGATCGAGGATGCCTACAGGATCATGCGCGACAAAGGAACAAGGCGTTTCGGCCTGCATACCATGCTGGTATCCAATGAGCGCAATCACGCATACATGGTGGAAACCGTTCAAATGCTGCTGGAAATGATCGACGACCTGTCTGCGGCCCTGGATATCGAGTTTGAGTTCATCAACATGGGCGGCGGCCTGGGCATCCCCTATCACCCTGATGATCCGCCCCTGGACCTGGCGACCATGGCCGATCAGATCATCGGGGTTTACCGGCAATACAAGGACCGAAAGGGCCGGGCGCCGGCCCTTTATATGGAAAGCGGGCGATACATGACCGGACCCCACGGGGTGCTGGTCACCCGGGCCATTAACCGCAAGGACATCTACCGAAAATACATCGGGGTGGATTCCTGCATGTCCGCCCTGATGCGGCCGGGCATGTACGGTGCCTATCATCACATTGACGTTTTGGGCAAATCCGAAGACACCCATCCGGTGGAGGTGGTGGACGTGGTGGGATCACTTTGCGAAAACATCGATAAGTTCGCAGTCCAGCGCCCCCTGCCCAAAATTGACATGGATGACCTGATCATCATCCACGACACCGGAGCCCACGGCCATGCCATGGGATTTAACTACAATGCCCAGCTCCGGCCCCAGGAACTGCTGCTCAAAAGCGACGGCTCAGTCGAGCGCATCCGCCGGGCAGAAACCATGGCCGACTATTTTGCCACCCTTGACACCGAGGCCGCGCGCCTGGAGGTATAAAAGGATTTTGCTCCAATGAAAGATGACAACGGTCTTTACTACTATCCGTTTCCTCAAAACAAGCGGGTTCGCATGTATGTGCGGCAAAACGGCCACAGCGTGCAGTTCCGGATGTGGCACGCAGATGATCCCTCGTTGTGGGATCAGCACGGGTGGGTGGATTACGAGGCTATCTGCCAGGCGGCTTCCATGTTTTCCAAAGACAGTTTTGATCCCCGCCGGGCCTATGATCTGCAGATCGCCCGGACCCTGATCCGTGAAGATGCCGAAAAGACCGGGAAGTCCGAAGCGTTATAAGGATTGATACGCTCATAAAAAGTCTGATTTCAGATGGGGCCGTAAAAAGTTCAAGATCAAGGCTTGCGCAATTTTTAAGAATGCAGCGTACTTATCCGTACGTGAAATTATGAAAAATTGCGCGTAACGCAGATATTGGACTTTTACGGTTCCATCAAGGATTGGGCATATTTTTTCCGAAGCCCGGGCTTTTCAATCTTTCCGGTGGGATTTCGGGGCACCTTGTCAAAAAAGATTTGGCGGGGCCGCTTGTAGCGGGGCATGGCAGCGCAGAAGTCCCTGATCTCCTCTTCGGAAACCTGCCTGCCCGGCTTTACGGAAATCACAGCGGCTGCCACTTCTCCGAGCCGATGATCGGGCACCCCGATAACGCCTGCATCCAGAATCGCTTCATGGCTCATGAGAAAATTTTCAATCTCCACCGGAAAAATATTCTCCCCGCCCGTGATGATCACGTCTTTTTTCCGGTCCACTAGCCATAAAAACCCCTCGGAATCCTGACGGACAATGTCTCCGGTGTGCAGCCACCCGTCTTTCAATGTATTTTGCGTGGCTTCATGGTTTCCATAATAGCACTCCATCACGCCCGGGCCCTTGACAAGCAATTCCCCGGCATTCCCGGATTCCAGCAGATTGCCCTGGTCATCGACCACCCGGCATTCCCAGTCAAAACCGGCCCGGCCGATGGCGCCGACCTTGTGGGTTTTCTCCAGGCCCAGGTGTACGCATCCCGGGCCCGTGGCCTCTGTGAGGCCGTAGTTGGTGTCATAGTCCTGGGCCGGGAAAAACCGCTGCCATTTTTCAATCAGGCTCGGCGGCACCGGCTGGGCGCCGATATGCATCAGGCGCCACTGGTCCAGTTTGTAATCGGATAGCTGCAAATCCCCGTTTTCAAGGGCCACAAGGATATCATGGGCCCAGGGGACAAGCAGCCAGACAATGGTGATATGCTCTTCAGACACCGCCTCCAGAATGGCCCTTGGACTGACGCCTTTTAAAATAACGGCCCGGGCGCCCACGATAAAATTGCCAAACCAGTGCATTTTGGCACCTGTATGGTAAAGGGGCGGAATACAAAGAAAATTGTCTCTGTGAGTCTGGTTGTGATGCCGGTTTTCCACATAGCAGGCAAACTCCAGCTGCCGGTGGCGCAGATACACCCCCTTGGGCTCGCCCGTGGTGCCGGAAGTGAAATAAATTCCCGCTCCGTCGCAGGAAGTTATGGAAACCCCGGGTTCGGAAACATCCACCCCCCGTAGAATCTCGCTGTAGGGGGTTGCAAACTCCGGACACAATTCCGGTGGGCCGGCATAAATATAGTGGGAGACATGGCGGTCGAGTTCTGATTTCACCGCACGAATCCGGTCGATGAATTCCGGGCCCAGCACCATTGCCTTTGCCCCGCTCAATGCCGTGCATCCGGCAATATTTGCGGCCTCGAACCGGAAATTGAGGGGAACGGCAACCGCCCCGGCCCTCAGGATGCCGAAATAAACCGGCAGCCAATCGATACAATTCATCATCAGATGAATCACCCGATCGCCTTTTTCAATGCCGAACCGGTCCCGCAGCACACGGGAAAAGGCGTTGGCCTGGTGGTAAAATTGCTTCCAGGTCATTTCAAAACGACGTTTTTTTTCAGGCTCCCGCTCGACCAAGGCGATTTCATCGCCATACAGGCGGGCATTTCTGGCCAGTATCTCGGTGAGCTGCATAAATTTTTCTTATGTGTATGATAACAATCCGTGAAGGCTTCGTAAAAAGTCTGATCTCAGATGGTGCCGTAAATGGTATAAAAAAGACCGGAGGTTACGGTATTTTTTCAAATATTGCAAGCCGTGTTATTAGCAGAAACAACGCAAAAGTCAACCTGATTCATGGTCCGCTGCATATGGCGGGCCCCTCCGGCAACGGGCACAAAAAAACCCGGTCCCTGCCGCAGCGGGCAAAGACCGGGTGATTATGATTATCGCGCGGATTTTTATTTTTTAAAAACCCGTCACGTTATTTTTTGTCCTCATTGACCTCTTCATAGTCAGCGTCTACCACGTCTTCATCTGCTGCACCCTGCTGCTGACCCTGGCCGGCTTCACCAGCACCGCCGGCCTGCTCACCGCCGCCTGCCTGGGAAGCCTGCTGATACATGGTTTCAGCCAGTTTATGAGAGGCCTGCTGCAGCTCTTCTGCGATCTTGTTGATCTCGTCCTTGTCTTCGCCTTCCATGGCCTTGCGCAGCCGGCCCGAGATCTCCTCGACCCGCTGACGGGTTTCCGCATCCACCTTGTCGCCGAGTTCCTTGAGCGACTTTTCAGTAGAATAAATCAGGGCGTCGGCGTTGTTGCGGGCTTCGACCAGTTCACGCCGCCTCTTGTCCTCCTCGGCATGGCTTTCGGCATCCTTTACCAACTGATCGATTTCCTCCTGGGTCAGTCCGGAAGAGGCCGTAATCCTGATGGACTGCTCCTTGCCGGTGGCCTTGTCCTTGGCAGACACATGCACAATGCCGTTTGCGTCAATATCAAAGGTCACCTCGATCTGGGGCACACCTCTGGGCGCCGGGGGAATGTCTGTGAGTTCAAACCGGCCCAGGGTCTTGTTGCCAGAGGCCATTTCGCGCTCACCCTGGAGCACGTGAATGGTCACCGCGCTCTGGTTGTCCTCGGCAGTGGAAAACACCTGGCTCTTTCGCGTCGGAATCGTGGTGTTTTTCTCGATTAACTTCGTCATCACGCCGCCCAGGGTTTCAATACCCAGCGAAAGCGGTGTCACGTCGAGCAGCAGCACGTCTTTGACGTCCCCGGAAAGCACCGCGCCCTGGATGGCCGCGCCGATGGCCACCACCTCGTCGGGATTGACGCCCTTGTTGGGCTCCTTTCCGAAGATATTCTTGACCCGCTCCTGTACTGCGGGCATACGGGTCATGCCGCCGACCAGGATCACCTCGTCGATGTCGTTGGCCGATATTCCGGCGTCTTTCAAGGCGGTTTTGCAGGGACCTTCCAGTCTGTCGAGCAGGTCTTCCACCAGGGATTCAAGCTTGGCCCGGGTCAGCTTGACGTTCATGTGCTTGGGCCCGTTTGCATCCGCTGTGATAAAGGGCAGATTCACATCGGTCTGCATGGAAGTGGAAAGCTCCATTTTGGCTTTTTCCGCAGCCTCTTTTAACCGCTGCAGGGCCATTTTGTCGTTTCGGATGTCAATGCCGCTTTCCTTGCGGAACTCATCGGCCAGATAATCAATCAGGCGCAGGTCAAAATCGTCACCCCCCAAATGGGTATCCCCATTGGTGGCCTTGACTTCAAACACCCCGTCGCCGATCTCCAGGATGGAAACGTCAAAAGTGCCGCCGCCCAGGTCAAAAACCACGATCTTCTCATCGGATTTTTTATCCAGCCCGTAAGCCAGGGATGCGGCAGTGGGTTCGTTGATGATGCGCTGGACGTTTAAGCCTGCAATTTTTCCCGCATCCTTGGTAGACTGCCGCTGGCTGTCATCAAAATAAGCCGGCACCGTTATCACGGCATCCGTAACCGGTTCACCGAGATAATCCTCTGCATACCGCTTGATGTGGCCTAAAATATAGGACGAAACCTCAGCAGGGCTGAATCTGTTGTCCTGGATTTTAATCCGGACATCGCCGTTGCTGGCCTTTTCAATGGTGTAGGGCATATTTTTGATATCTCTCTGGACCGCGTCTGAATCAAACTTGCGCCCCACCAGCCGCTTTACACCAAAAATCGTATTTTCCGGGTTGGTGATGGCCTGACGCTTTGCGATCTGACCCACCAGCCGTTCACCGCTTTCATTGACCGCCACCACAGAAGGGGTTGTCCGCCCGCCTTCAGGGTTGGTGATCACCTTTGTTTCATTCTGCTCCCGGATGGCCACGCATGAATTGGTTGTTCCCAGGTCAATTCCGATTACCTTGCCCATTTTTATGCCTCCTTAAGATATTTATTTTCAATTTCAGATATTATGGATTACCAGGTGCGTCCGCCTTGTTCACACACGGTTTTGATCACCAGCCGCCCCGGTCAGGCCGGTGCCTTGGCCACCACAACCATGGCCGGACGGATCAGCCGGTCATGGAGCATGTATCCCTTCTGCATCTCCTGGATGACAGTGTTGTCCGGATGATCCTCCGAGGGCTGCTGCATGACAGCTTCATGATACGTCGGGTCAAAAGGCTGACCCACAGCCTCCACCGGCTCCACATGATACTTTTTTAAAACCTTGCGGATTTCATTGAGGGTCATCTCCAGGCCCTCTAACATGCAGGCGTCGGCTTCGCTGCCGCTTTGTTGGGATGCGTTGACAGCACGCTCCAGGTTGTCCACCACGGAAAGCAGATCCTTGATGATGCTTTCATTGGCATATTTCCTGTGATCTTCAGCCTGCCGCTGCATCCGTTTCTTGTAATTTTCAAACTCAGCCGACAAACGCAGCAGCCGGTCATAGGTTTCTGCTGCTTCGGCACGGGCTTCGGCCACTTCCTTTTTCAACTGATCCACCTCCGTGGGCGCCTCTTGCGCCGCCCCGGTTTCAGCTTCCGGTTCCGGCTCGCTGTCCGGCAGATCCTCATCCCGGGCTTCGCTGTTTCGGGCTTGTTCCGTTTTTTTCTGGCTCATAAGTTTGTCTCCGAATTTCGGGGCATTGACCGTTTTTGCATCAAAGACATGTTTCTCCCCCGCATACGTGTGCGATACAACGGAATTTTAAAAACGCTGCCTGGTTGTTTTTTTTCTGCCTCAGGCTGCATTCAATAATCTCAAATGCTTCCACAACCTTTGGCTGCATCAGGTTTGACAGAAAAATAAGTCACGCTTGTGGATTGTCAAGGCATGTTTTTTTGGACAAATTCGCTGGAAACCGGAAGGAAAGAGAAAAACAAAGGGGAAAGATCCCGGCCGGGAACCCTCCTCTGCAAGGGCACGGAAAAGGTAAATCATTGCAAAGCCGGGAACGATCCGCGACACAGACTGACATTACTTATCGCTGCTTCCTTCCGGACCTGACGAGGTTCGTAACCGTCTGTTGCGCGGCGGCCGACCTGAACAATTTACGATATCCGGTCAATATGCTCGGGAGGGGATTCAGCCCCGCATAAAGCGGTTTTCGGGTACAGGGCACCGCTATCACCCCGCCTATCCCAGCCGGGACAACCACTATAAGGACTGTGAGCCCGCTTTTCAAGAAAGAATTTCACCTTCGTGGATATGCTTGTCAGATTTATTTGTGTTTTCAGCATGGTTATTATATTTTGTATAAATGTTATTGAAACCCACTGAAGTCCAACATCGGTTGACCATGAACAAATTTAAAGCCGGCCGCCCTGCCGTGTCTGCCTCGGATGCGCTGGTGCGGCAGGTCAAAGACACGATTGATTTTTATTCGATGATTGCCCCGGGCCGATCCGTGCTCATCGGCCTTTCCGGGGGGGCGGATTCCACGGCGCTGCTATATTGCCTGTTTGTCCTTGCCGGTCAGTACGGCTGGCACCTGGGCATTGCCCATGTTCATCACGGCCTGAGGGAAAAAGACGCGGATCTGGACGCCGATTTTACCGCTGCCCTTGCCAGAAGCATGGATCTGCCTTATTATATGGAGCAGTCGGATGTACGGGGCCTTTGCCGGCGGGAAAAAATCAGCCTCGAAGAAGCCGGGCGCAAAGCGCGTTACGCCTTCTTTTTTGACATCGCAAAGACCCAAGGATATGACAGAATTGCCGTAGGCCACCAAAAAGACGATGCAGCCGAACAGGTAATGCTCAACCTGCTTCGGGGAAGCGGGCCCGAAGGACTCACCGGAATTTCTCCGGTGCGCGGCCCGATCATCCGCCCGCTGATCCGGGTGTCGCACAATGAGATTGAAACGTTTCTGCAGGAAAAACATATTGCGTGGCGGGAAGATGCGTCCAATAAAGACAACCGGTTTATCCGCAATCGTATCCGCAACCAATTGCTTCCGGAACTGCAGACTTACAATCCGCAAATCAGCGAAACACTCTGGCGGCTCGCAAACGTGATGCAGGCGGAAAACGCCTGGATAAACGACATTGTCTCCCCGGTTTTTGAGCAGGCTGTGTTGGAACAGGGCTCCGGGTACGTGGTGCTATGCACAGAAACGCTTGCAGGCCAGTCCCGGGCAGCCGCGCGAAGACTTGTGCGAATGGCCCTCAGGCAGATCAAGGGCAGTCTGCGGCGCATTGGCTGGAAACATGTGGAACAGATTGTTTCAGCAACGGACAAGGAAAGCACCCGTAACCGGCAGTTTCATCTGCCCGGCCGGATCCGGGTCTTTCGCGATGACAAACGGCTTGTGCTGACCCGGGAAAAAAAATCCTTGAGATCCGTTTCATTGTCCGGCAGACAATATGAAACTGAGGATTTTACGTATCAACTGGAGGCCGGAGAACTCGGCAGCGCCGGTGCCTGTATCCGGATTGCCGAAACCGGGGCGCAAATCCGTTTTGAATGCACCACAAATGACGGCGATACCAGGGCATTAAAAAACAACGGCAAAACGGCCCGGATGGATCTCGATAAGCTGAGTTTTCCTTTGACCATCCGCAATGCGCGTCCCGGGGACCGATTTGTACCCCTGGGCATGCAGGGCCGTATGAAAATTAAGGATTTTTTTATAAACAACAAAATTAACCGTCATGAGCGCCGCCGCATTCCCATTGTCCAAAGCCCCGAAGGCATTGTCTGGGTGGGGGGGCTGCGCATTGACCAAAGCGTGAAGGTCACTGAACAGACCACAAACATTCTCAAAATTGAAATTTCCGGCGAGCCGGCAACCCTTCAACACCTAACGGATTTCCGAAAGGATTTTTAAGTTGAACGCGTTTAACAAGAATTTGGCGCTGTGGATCGTCATCGTGCTGATGATGATCATGCTCTACAATATTTTCAGCACACAGCAGCAGACGGAAAATGAAATCGGCTATTCCCAGTTTCTCACCATGGTCGACAGCGGCCGGGTTGACAGTGTTACCATACAGGGCGACAAGCTTTCGGTAACCGATGAAACCGGAGACACCTCCCTGGTTTATGCGCCCCAGGACAATGAACTGATTCCCATTTTACGGGAACAGGGCGTTTCCATCAAGGTCAAGCCCGAGCAGGAAACCCCGTGGTTTGTCTCGGTGCTGGTTTCCTGGTTTCCCATGATCCTGCTGATCGCGGTGTGGATTTTTTTCATGCGCCAGATGCAGGGCGGCGGCGGAAAAGCCCTCTCCTTTGGCAAAAGCGGGGCCCGAATGCTCTCGGACCAGATGGCCAAGATCACTTTTGATGACGTGGCCGGCGTTGACGAGGCCAAGGAGGAAGTGGCCGAACTGGTTGAATTTTTGAAAAATCCGAAAAAATACACCCGCCTTGGCGGCCGGATACCCAAGGGCGTCCTGATGGTGGGCGCACCGGGGACGGGCAAGACACTATTGGCCCGGGCCATTGCCGGCGAGGCCGGGGTTCCGTTTTTCAGCATCAGCGGCTCGGACTTTGTGGAAATGTTTGTGGGCGTGGGCGCATCCCGGGTGCGGGATCTGTTTGTCCAGGGCAAAAAAAACGCCCCCTGCCTGATTTTCATTGATGAAATCGATGCCGTGGGCCGCCAGCGCGGTGCCGGCCTGGGCGGCGGCCACGATGAGCGTGAACAGACATTAAACCAGCTTTTGGTTGAAATGGACGGATTTGAGTCCAATGAAGGCGTCATTCTGATTGCCTCAACAAACCGGCCTGATGTGCTCGATCCCGCCCTGCTCAGACCCGGGCGATTTGACCGCCAGGTTGTGGTGCCAATGCCCGATATCAAGGGCAGAACCGAAATCATCAACGTGCACCTGAAGCGAACCCCGTCTGACGCCGACGTGGATCCTGTGATCCTGGCCAAGGGAACCCCCGGATTTTCCGGAGCAGACCTTGAAAACATGGTCAACGAGGCAGCCCTGATCGCAGCCAAGAAAGATAAGGACAAGGTCGCCATGATCGATTTCGAGGAGGCCAAGGACAAGATTTTCATGGGCCTGGAGCGCAAATCCAAGGTCATGAAGGAGGACGACAAGCGGACAACAGCTTATCATGAAGGCGGCCATGCTCTGGTGGCCCGGCTGTCTCCGGAAACCGACTCCATCAACAAGATCACCATCATTCCCCGGGGAAGAGCTGCGGGTCTTACCTGGTTTCTGCCGGAGGAACGCGATTTCATGTTCAAGGACCAGCTCATGAGTGAACTGGCCGTGGCCATGGGCGGACGGGCGGCAGAAGAGCTGATTTTTTCCCGCATCAGCACCGGCGGCGCCAATGATATCAAAAAAGCCACAGAACTGGCGCAGAAAATGGTTCGCTCCTGGGGCATGAGCGAGGCCCTTGGGCCGCTGGCCTACGGTCAGAGCGATGACCACATCTTTCTTGGACGCGAAATTGCCCAGCACCGCGATTACTCCGAGGATACGGCCAGAAAAATCGACGCCGAGGTCTCCGGTCTGGTCACGGAAGGCTATGGCCGGGCCAAGCAGTTGCTCACCGACAACGTTGATATTTTAAACCGCCTGGCAGAGCAGCTGCTTGACAAGGAAACCGTCATGGGCAAGGAACTCGACGAGCTTATCCGGGAAATGCGCCCCGGGATCCGGCTGCCGTCTGATCCCAGCGAAAAAAGCGCCTCAGAGGCAGAGGCCGAAATCCGCAAGGAGCAGCAGCAGGAGGAGGAAAAATCCGATGAGCCGGCATGAATTCTGCTTTTGTAGCCGCCGGCTGCATCTTGACAAAAAAACCGCCATCATGGGCATCTTAAATGTCACCCCGGATTCCTTTTCAGACGGAGGGAAATTTCTGCGCTATGAAGACGCCCTGGAGCGCGCCCGTGAAATGATCCAACAGGGCGCTGATATCATCGATATCGGGGGAGAGTCCTCCCGGCCCTTTTCCGAACCGGTTTCCGCTGACGAGGAACTCGACCGGGTTCTTCCCGTGATAAGGGCCCTTGCCGGCAACATTGACGCGCCCATATCCATTGACACCACCAAGGCGGAAGTCGCCCGCCGGGCGGTGGGCGCTGGCGCGGAAATCATCAACGACATCAGCGCCATGCGCTTTGATCCGGACATGGCAAGGGTAGCCGCTGATACGGGTGCCGGACTGGTGCTCATGCACATGAAAGGCACGCCCAGGTCCATGCAGGAAAATCCCGTGTATGACGATCTTATCGGAGAAATCCGCGCTTTTCTCACGGATGCGGTTGGCCGCGCAAAAGCGGCAGGCGTGGAAGCCAACCGGATTGTCATTGATCCGGGCGTGGGCTTTGGCAAAACCATTGCCCACAACCTGCAGATCCTCCACCAACTCGACCGGTTTGAAGACATTGGTCCGCCTGTTCTGCTGGGCGTTTCCAGAAAGGCGTTTATCCGCAAAATCCTGGGACAGACAAAGGGGACCGAACCCGCCCCTGATGATCCGGATATTGAAACCGGAACCCAGGCGGCGGTGGCCATTGGCATCTTTAACGGCGCGGGCATTGTTCGGGTTCACAATGTTTCCCGGGCCCGGGCAGCGGTGGGCATAGCCGATGCGGTTTGCCATTGGGCTGTTTCTCCGGCCGGGGAGAAAAACCAATGAAGGCATACCGGCATCCGCATCCGGGCCGGCAGGTTCGGCCCGCGGCCCTGGCGTTTATGGTTCTGGCCGCCTGTATGCCTGTTTTCAGCCAGAACGCTTTTTCCTCCGCCCCCGAAGAAGCCATCAATGCCACCATTGCCGTGGAGGCCCGCTATTCAGGGAGCCCGGCTTTTGGCTATGAAGTGGCGGACACAGCGGTCTTTCCCGAACGCGTCGAGGTCACAGGCCCTGAAAGCCGGATTGGCCAAATCGGGGCTCTACAGACCCATTCCCTGGACATCACGGGTGCCGCAGAAACCATTGAAAAGAAAGTGCCCCTGGACCTGCCCGAAGACATTGAAACAACAGGCAGCGCACAGATCCGGATCCGGGTGGTGATTGAAAAACAAAAAGTTGAAAAAACCATAAGCGATATTCCGGTTGAACTGGTGCACAATGCCCATCCCAGCATTGTCCGGCCGGCTGCGGTCACCATCACACTTTCCGGAAACCGGCTTTTTTTTGCAAACGAATTTTCCGCCAAAGACATTGACGTCCGAATGAATGTAAAAGGCATGGGCCCGGGACTCCATGTGCTGCCGGTGGAAATCCGGCTGCCGGAAAAAACAGATTTGCTCCGGGTCGAGCCCCAGGTCTTTACGGTTCAGATTCTGCCGCAAACCTCCAATACATCGGAAAACAACCATGCTGCTGGTTCTTGATGTGGGCAACACGCACACGGTGGTGGGAATTTTCAGGGATGACAAGATTGCAGCCCAGTGGCGTCTTCACACGAACTCAAAACGCACTGAAGATGAACTGCACATGCACATGGACTGGTTTTTTGCACAAAACGGGCTGCAGTTCACCGATATTGACAAAACCGTGATTTCCTGTGTTGTGCCGCCCATGATCCAGGCCTTGGACGCCTACTGCCGCAAGTATCTTCGACACCGTCCGCACTGGATCGGTCCCGGGGTTGTGGACATGCCCATCTGTTACCGAAATCCCCGGGAAGTGGGCGCAGACCGCCTGGTCAACGCCGTGGCCGCGTATGAAAAATACCGCACCAGTCTGGTGATCATTGATTTCGGCACGGCCACCACCTTTGACTGCATTTCCGAAAAAGGCGAGTACCTGGGCGGCGCCATTTCACCGGGAATCGGCATTTCCGCAGAAGCCCTGTTTCAAAGAGCCTCCAAGCTGCCCAGGGTGGAATTGTTTGATCCGCCGGCTTCAGTGATCGGAAAGGAAACCGCTGAAAGTATGAAATCCGGATTGTTATATGGTTATGCAGAGTTGGTGGACGGCATGGTCAAACGGATCCGAAAGGAAATGGCGCCGCCCCCCCCGCGGGTGATTGCAACAGGCGGCCTGGCCCCCCTGCTCGGCAAGCTTTCGGAAACCATTGAAGCAGTGGAACCCGAACTGACCCTGGAAGGTCTGCGGCTGATCAGCAAGAAGCTATAGCAGAACCCGGCGGATTGCGGCTCAGACCATGTCCATTTCTTTTTTCACCCGCTGGATTTCGGTCTGAATCGATTCTTTTTCCAAAGGGGTCAAATCCGGGCGGGCCATCTGCTTTTCCAGTGCCAGCAGAATCATTTCCATGCGGTATTCATTGCAGGTGTATGCGGCGGTGGTATCGTCTTTTTGTGACATAAAACAATTTATCTTTCTATCAATCAATATTGACGCGCTCGTAAAAAGTCGATTTTCAGATGGCGCCGTAAAAAGTTCAAGATCAAGGCTTGCGCGATTTCGAAGAATGCAGCGTACTTATCCGTACG
>NZ_JBSRLA010000015.1:0-60596 GCF_055149105.1 Desulfosalsimonas sp.
AGTCTTTTTTACAGGCAGTGTTAAGTTTTAAGTGATTAAGTGTTAAGTAAAATCAATAAGTTATTTGTTTATTGGTTGGCGGTTATCTCCGATTTGAGATTTTTTACGCTTCCATCATAATTTGATGTGCTTGTAAAAAGTCGATTTTCAGCTCTTTTGGGTGAAAAAGAAGGCCCGGCTGCTGCCGGGCCTTCATGTCAGATGAAGCTCTGGTTTTTAAAAACCATAGCGCACGCGTGCCGTGGTGCGGAATACGTCTTCTTTCTCCTCGGTTTCACTGAAATAGCCCATTGCGTCGTCTGCGAAAAGGTAGCCCGCGTTTAAGGCCACTTCAAGGTTGGAATAAAGCTTGTGGGAAATGTAGGCGTCGATTTCCAGGCCCAGCTTGTCTTCTCCGTTGGGAAGGTCCTCTGCTGTCATGGCATAGATAAGCGCGCCGCCTATGGTTGTTTTTTCGGTTGCCTTGTAATCAGCCCCCAGCCTGTTGAAAATCATTCCCCTGTCCAAAATGTAGGGAGCTTCGGTGAAGTAGTTGTCATCCGTGTATCCGCCCTCGAAAAAGATGATGCTGTCAAAGGTATCCACATCAGTTGCCGTGAAGTTGTCCCGGTCGCCTTCATCAGGTTCGTCGTCTCCTGAGGCGTACCAGCCGGTATAGGTCAGCTTCAGCCGGTCAATGTTAACCCCCACGTCCGCATGGAGGAAAAATGCGCTGATATCCTGGTCGTCTATGGTTGCATTTTTAATTTCCCCGCCCTGATACATCAGGTCCCAGTTCACAAAAAAATCCCCAAAGTCTGTGGGGGTATTAAATGAGCCGTCAATGCCCAGGGTGTATATGTCAAACTCGCTTGCACCGAACTGTTTAACCAGGTAATTGGAGCCAAAATAATTGCCGCCAAGATCTGAATTCTCACCGCTTTCACGGGAATCAGACCTCTGATACAAACCGAATACACCTGATTCAACGTCTTGTGCGGGGGGAAAATCTCCCCTGACAAGGAAGCTGTCAATGTCTTCGAGCAGATCATCATCATCGTCGCTATTAAAAAATTCTCTGCCGCGCATCCAGGCAAGCCTGTAATCAAAAGCATCAGCCTTGCCCTTATACTGAACACCCATTGCGGTTTCTTTCCACACGTAACTGTTTACCGCAAAGGGCTGCAGGCCGATAAACACCCGTCCGTCAGAGTTCGGAACAGCAAAATCAGTGTATGCCATGCGGGTCTCGACGTTTACGCCGTCGCCTGAAAAGGCGCCTCCTTTACCACCGTCGCCGTAGCGCAGTGCGCCGAGCTCAATTGCATATGTCCCCTTGACAGCCCCGTCGTTGGTGGCTGCAGTGGCCCACAGGCGGTACTTGATGTCCCCCCAGATCTCATCCACCCCGTCTTCCTGAAGGGCTTTCCTGAAGAGGATCTCCATCATCATCTACAGCATTTTGATAAAATCTAACGCCCTCAACATGTGAATACATATTTGCCTGATTTGTATATAAATTAAAACGATTGTTTAAGTCACCGTGAAATTCGATTTCCGCGGCGCCAGCCTGTGTGCATAATCCTGCGGCAAATACTGCAGCCAGAACAGCAATAAACTTTTTCATTGTTTTCCCCCCTCTGATTGAAAGTTGAAAATCATGGCAAAATCCGCACATGCTTCTTCATCCTGCAACTAAACGGGAAAATCCGAAATCACCTCCTTTCACCTAAAGCATCTTTATCTGAAAACAGGCGTACTGTGGATTGGCCGGATATTATGAGGGTGTGAACAACGATTACCTGTTTTAACGAAGTTTAACTTCAGGCTGGCATATTTTCAACAATATTTTTGATACCCAAACCGGATGATTTCGTAAAATGCTTTTTACCGCATCAGCGTCTTTTTCAGGAAGGAAGCCCGGAAACTTCTATAACCGACAAATAATAAAAAATAATTTCTTGATTTTACTTAACACTTAACGCTTAAAACTTAAAACTGAAAGGGGCATCACGCGATAGTAAGCCCGGCTTGAGCAAACAAGGGCCGCAGATGCTCCAGGCTTTTTCTGCCGGCGATTTCCGGAGCATTAACATAAGGGTAAAGCTCCAGGGAAATATCGCCGTCATAGCCGAGATTTTTCATGACAGCAAACACTTCGGCAAAATCAATTGCCCCGTCTCCGGCCACAAGATGCTGATGGATACGGCTGTTGCCGATGTCTTCGATGTGCACGTGCCCCACCCATTCAAAAAGGGTTTCAAACGCAGCAGCCGGATTTTCGCCGGCACAGAAAAAATGGCCGATGTCAAAATTGATCCCTGCCATGGGGGAATCAATGCGCCGGATAAAATCAAGAAACTCGGATGTGCGTTCAATCATCAGATCCGGCTCCGGCTCCACCAGCACCCGGATGTTGAGTTCCTCTGCCAGGGGGATGACCTGCTCGATGCCTTTGTGAAACAGCATCATGGATTCATTGCGCGATGCCCCGTCAAGGGGTCCGCCCGGTGGCACGGAGATGTTTTTGGCCCCGAGAAACGAAGCGATCCGCAGACAGTCAAGGGTATGATCAATGCGCATCTGCCGCCTTTTCGGATCCGGCTCGATCCAGGAGGGCAGATAGGTGTCACCCACGGCAAACAGGGTAAAGCTGTTTAAGTTGGTGACAGCCAGGTTGTGTTCATCCAGCAGGGACTTGACTTTGGCCAGCCGGGTTTGGTCATAATCCGGGGGATAGAGGTGCGGCCGGTCGCACATGATCTCCACGCCGAAAAATCCCAGGTTTGCGATTTTCTGTATGGATTGATCAAGACTGTAGCTTGTAAACGCGTTGGTGCTGTAGCCGAATATCACGGGCAGATCTCCTTTTCGAGTTTCTCCAAAGCTGCCATCTGTTTTTCAAAGCCCACCGGTCCGTTCTGTCCCACGGGCTTTTTAAAGAAAAACGCCAGTTCCGGCACCGGGCCGGAGCGCCCGGCCAGGGTCAGGGCCGCCATCCACCGGGCCAGATCCATGACCATGGGCGCGGCCAGAATCGAGTCCCGGCCCTGAAGGTTGATCCGCATGCTCATGGGCATGCCGAAAATCCCCTCAAAATCGATCACGTCCCAGGCCTCCTTGGCATCACCCCGGGGCGGGTAATAGTCGATGTGCACCTTGTGGGCGGACGTGTTGTGGCGTTTTTCACCTGGCGCGTATCCGAGCACCTCTTCGAGGACCCCGGTCTTGTTGTCAAGCTTACAGGCTGCGTGCTGCGGGTCCATGAGATTTTCCCCGTCCGCGTTGCCCAGGATGTTTAAACTGTACCAGCCGTTGACATGCAGGCGACGGGCCAGAAGCGATGAGGCCAGCACCACTTTGAAATAGGTCTGGCCGGTCTTGCCGTCTTTTCCGGCCAGGGGCACCCCGGCGGCAACCGCTGCACTGACAAGGGCCGGGATCTCCAGGTCATTGGGCGTGAAATTGACCACTGCAATGCCCGATTCCACGGCAGCGGCCGCATACACGATATCGGCCGGCACCCGGGCACCTTTTTCATACAACTGCTCAAGGGTTGAAAATCCGTGCAGATCATGGCAGACGCCTGCGGGCAAAAGATTGGCAAAAACCGGCACCAGGCCGGGATGCTGGTTTTGAAAAGCCGCCATATCGGCTTTGACCTGCGCCACCTGCTCTTTTACCCCCATACCCGCATCCGGTGCCGGCCGGACATCAATTTTGTTTAATTCCGGTATGCAGGGCTCCCAGAGGCTTTTTTCCAAAACCCCGCATCGGTCAAGGGCCCTGTCAAAGGAAGCCGAATCCGTGTCCCATCCGGCCACGGCCATTTGCCCGGCTTTGCCCAGAAAGGGAAATTTATCCCGTGTTGTCAGATACGGCAGCACGGTTTCAGGCCGGGTTTGCATGATGGCTGCAGCTGCGGCCACGGTTGAGCCGATGGCGCCCTTTATGCCTGCGGCCAGAAGAAGCACGCCTTTTTTGGATTTTTCGGTATTTGTCATGTCATCCTGTCTGCTGTTTTTCCCTGGAGATGAGCACCAGGGTGTTGCCGGTCACACTCAGGCTGCTGGCCATCATGGCGGCCACGGCCACCAGGGGGTTTAACAGCCCGCTCATGGCCACCGGTATGGCCACGGCATTGTAGATAAAGGTAAACCAGAGATTTTGGCCCACGGTTGCCGTCACCCGCCTGGCAAGCGCCTGAAAATCGATCATCCGCGCGGGATCGCTTCCCATAAGCGTTACATCCGAGGCCCGGCGGCCGATGTTGTTTCCGCTGTGCACGGCAATTCCAAGATCTGCGGCAGCAAGGGCCGGAGCATCGTTGATTCCGTCGCCCACCATGGCGGCAAAATATCCCCGGGTTTTCAAGTTTGTTACAAAATCCGCCTTATCCGCCGGGGTCATATCACCCCGGCTTTCGTCAATTCCCAGGGCCCGGCCCACGGCCCGGGCGGTCTGCGTGCTGTCTCCGGAAACAAGGGCCACCTGGATGCCCTGATCTTTTAAAGCCCGGACCAGCCCGGAAGCCGATTGTCCGGGCAAATCCCCGAAACAAAAAATGCCTGCAACAATGCCGTCCACAGACATATACACATAAGACAAATACGGGGTCTGCGTCAACTCCGGGATGCCGGGCAATTTTTCCGCTTCCTGAAGTTCCCGGCCCAAAAACGTCTCCGAGCCCATCCGGACCCGTTTCTGGTCCATGCGGCCGCAAATCCCGTTTTCCTCTTCCGTGACATCCGAGACACGCGCAGGTGCGATTTTCTGCTTTTCCGCGGCATCCAGTACGGCCCCGGCCACCCGGTGACCCGAGCCGGCCTCCAGGCCGGCGGCAATGCCAAGAAGCGTGTTTGCATCCCGGCCGCCGAGGGGATAAACCTCTGCCAACTTCCAGTTGCCGGCAGTCAGGGTGCCGGTTTTGTCAAACACCACGGCATTGACCCGGCCAATGCGTTCAAACGCGGTAAAATCATGGATGAGAATGCCCCTTTGCGCCGACAGGGAAATCCCGGCCACCCGGGCCAGGGGAATGGCCACACCCAGGGCGCACGGACAGGAGATCACCAGCACGGTCACCGCCCGGATCAGCGACTCGCGAAAATCCAGCCCCGCGGCAAACCAGGCCGCACCGGTCAATACCGCCAGCAGCACCACCGCGGGCACAAAATACCGAAGCACCCGCTCTGATGCATCCTCCACCCCGGTCTTTTTTTCCAGGGCATCTTCCATCACGGAAATCAATTGACCGGCCGTGGACGCCTCTCCCACGGCTGTTGCCCGAACCCGCAGGTCCCCGGCAATCAGCCGGGTGCCGCTGCTGACCGGATCACCCGAATTTTTAACCACCGGCCGGGCCTCGCCTGTGAGGGTACTTTCATCGGCCCGGCCCTGCCCGGATACCACCACGCCGTCTGCTGCCACGGCATCGTTTTCCAGAACCCGGAAAACATCGCCTTTGCCAAGCATCCGGGCGTCTACAAACCGCCCGCCCGGGCTGTCTTTGGTGCAGATCCGGACCTTTTTGGGCAGCAGGTCAAACACACCGCTGATCCGGGCCTGGATTTTGTCTTTGACCCACTGCTCGGCCGCTTTGCCGCCGAGCACCAGGGTAATGAGCATGGATGCGGTGTCAAAATAGAGATGAATGCTGTTGTGATAAAAATGATAAAGGCTGTAGAAAAAGGCCGCGCCCGCCCCAAGGGAAATTAAGGCTTCCATGCCCGGGGCGCCGGCCGCCACCCCGGAAAAGGCCTTTTGGTGAATGGGGGCCCCGCCGTAAACAAACACAATTGCGGCCATCACCAGAATCGGCCAGGAAATGTATGCGGTGCCGGCCGCGGAAAGTTCGGTGAAAAAACCGGAATACAGGGAAAAGGAGAGCATCATCACGTTCATGGTCAAAAACGCGCAGACCCCCAGCCGCAGATATGCCGCCGCCGTTGCCCCGCCAGTGCCCTCCCCGGCCGGAGCGGCCTGATAGCCGAGTTTGGCAATGGTCTTGAAAATTGTGTGGGGGGCGTTTTTCACCGGGTCATAGACCACCCTGGCCCGGTCTGTCACAAACCGGCAGTCCGCACTGAAAACCCCGGGCTGCTGTCTGAGGGATTCCTCGATCACCCATGCGCATGCCGGACACCACATCCCGTAAAGATCCAGATCCAGGGTCAGGCACCGGTCTGCTGAAAACCCGGGATTCTCATGGGCCTTCTGTTTTTCCGCATCCCGCTTTGCTCCGGCCGCAGTCGCATTTTCGCCGCCCTCCCGCTCTTCCAGATCCTGCTGGGATGCCGGAATGATCCCGGCGTCCACACACCGCTGAAAAATCTCGGTTTCCCGAAAACCAGCCGGATCCGTGGCCCCCGAGGCCTCCATGATCATGGAATATACCTGCCTGCAGCCCTTGCAGCAAAACACCAGCCTGCGCCCTTCTATCTCGTCTTCCACAGCTGTCTGCCGTATCACCAGACCGCATAAATCACAGGTTTGCTTCATTTTCCGGGCAAGCTTTCCAGACAAGAAAAAGATGGGTTCTCTGTTGAACAATAAGCATCCAAACTTGTATAAAGAAAAATACCACGAAAACAGTTTAAAAACAAATTATTGCCAGAGGGTAGGCTTGCTGATGCAGTAAAGGGGGAAAAATTCGGCCAAATGGGTCAATCCCTATCCAAAGGAGCCATAGAAATCAAAGCAAACAAGGAGGCGGTTGGAATGTCCAGGGGACAGCAGATCATACGGCAATGGCGAATTTTGCATTATCTGGAATCAAGCGGAATGGGCCTTTCCGCCGCAGAACTGGCGTGTAAAGAAAACTGCAGCCGGCGCACCATTTATCGGGACCTGATTGCCCTCCAGGAAGTCGGTTTTCCAGTTTACAATCCTGACAGCGACGGCAGCAGGGGACGATGGGCACTCCTGCACGGTCGCGGAAGAAACCTGCCTTTACCGATACCCTTGGGTGAAGCCATGGCTCTTTATATATCACGCAATGTATTCAAGGTGTTCGAACATACCTTTATCTACAACGATTTGGATTCATTCTTCAAAAAAATAAAAACATTTTTACCTCCCGGATTCATTAAATTTATCAATGAAGTGGAGAACAATCTATATATAAAACCGAGACCATACAAACAATCCAGACAGAGCCTTTCCGAACTTTTGACTACCCTTCATAAAGCCATTAATGAAAACCGCTCCATAGCAATCACCTATCACACCATGAGCCGCAACCGGATTACCCAGAGACAAATCGATCCATACGGAGTGCAGTACTTTGACGGAAGTTTTTACGTTATCGCCAATTGCCAATTGAAAAACACTGTCCGCATTTTCGCTCTTGACAGAATAAAAAACTACCGGCTCACCAATGAAATGTTTAAGCGCCCTGAAAACTTTTCCACTCGTCAACACATGAACGACAGTTTCGGCATTTTTCAAGGATCTCCCACTCCTGTAAGAATCCGATTTTCCCAACAGGTGGCCGGATATATCAAAGAAAAAAAATGGCATGAATCCCAGGTTCTCACCGAAAACCCAGATGGCTCTCTTGATTTCGAAGTTGTGGTCGCAGGCACTCAAGAAATCCGATTCTGGCTTCTCAGCTGGGGTGCCAATGCGGAAGTCCTGGCCCCCGACTCCCTCAGGCAGGATATAAAAAACGAAATCGACGCCATGCAGGTTCACTACAGCTCGTAAACCTGAAGCCGCATATTGTGCAGATTTAAAAACGCTCCTCCACTCCGGCCAATCACTCATATGGCTTCAGGCCAAATAATAAATTATTGTATTCACATCGACGGTATTTGCCTTTTTGACCCCCTGTGGGGCCAGCTTCAATGAGGCCACGGCCGGAAGGCCGTGGAATACCATAGACAAGCCCTGATTTTTCATCCTCTGCGGAAGCTTCAATGAGGCCACGGCCGGAAGGCCGTGGAATACTGACGAACCCTTGCCATTTTGAGGTGACAGATGAATGCTTCAATGAGGCCACGGCCGGAAGGCCGTGGAATACTTTCCGCCAAGCTCACATGCACCTGGATCTGGAGAAAGCTTCAATGAGGCCACGGCCGGAAGGCCGTGGAATACAAATCAATGCCAAACACAGAAACGGAAGCATCGTAGCTTCAATGAGGCCACGGCCGGAAGGCCGTGGAATACTGCTATCTGGGATTCGGGCATTTCAGGGGATAAGAAGCTTCAATGAGGCCACGGCCGGAAGGCCGTGGAATACTCGGTCAATCTGCGATGCAGTCCGGCTTTGACGGTGGCTTCAATGAGGCCACGGCCGGAAGGCCGTGGAATACGGAAAACTCGGGCAGAATCTTCCTCAAATGTTTTGCGGCTTCAATGAGGCCACGGCCGGAAGGCCGTGGAATACGACCGGTTCCGGGGATCGTCTTGGATGTCATTAAAGCTTCAATGAGGCCACGGCCGGAAGGCCGTGGAATACTCCGGGGATTTGGATTTTCA
The DNA here is from genome assembly GCF_055149105.1 of Desulfosalsimonas sp. NCBI lineage: Bacteria > Pseudomonadati > Thermodesulfobacteriota > Desulfobacteria > Desulfobacterales > Desulfosalsimonadaceae > Desulfosalsimonas > Desulfosalsimonas sp. The sequence goes on from NZ_JBSRLA010000015.1 coordinate 8,461, forward strand.
AACAAGTTCGGGGATAGCTTCAATGAGGCCACGGCCGGAAGGCCGTGGAATACCCAGATCCGCCACGGAATTAACAGCCCTGGCACAACGCTTCAATGAGGCCACGGCCGGAAGGCCGTGGAATACCTGGAATAAAATCGTTGCCCGAAACCGCCAGAAGGTGCTTCAATGAGGCCACGGCCGGAAGGCCGTGGAATACGGAGACGCCATTCTGTGAGATTTGCGGAGACACAAAGCTTCAATGAGGCCACGGCCGGAAGGCCGTGGAATACCAGGTATGGCGATTCCACCGGAATCTGGCGAATTAGCTTCAATGAGGCCACGGCCGGAAGGCCGTGGAATACGTCTGCGGCGATATCACGGACCAGGACGTTATCAACTGCTTCAATGAGGCCACGGCCGGAAGGCCGTGGAATACAGCGATCTGTTTGGTCTGTATCCACATACCCATATTGCTTCAATGAGGCCACGGCCGGAAGGCCGTGGAATACTGTTTGCTGCCCCTCCGACACTGACGCCGGAGAGGTTGCTTCAATGAGGCCACGGCCGGAAGGCCGTGGAATACAGATGGCGATCAACTCGCGCTGCACCATGTTGAAAGCTTCAATGAGGCCACGGCCGGAAGGCCGTGGAATACTTAAGCCTATTATATCAAGAGAAGGAGGGAAAGCCCGCTTCAATGAGGCCACGGCCGGAAGGCCGTGGAATACCAAAAATGGCTATCAAAAAGGGCCAGACCTACCACAGCTTCAATGAGGCCACGGCCGGAAGGCCGTGGAATACTGGGTAATCACACGGATTATCTGCTTAATCTGCTTGGCTTCAATGAGGCCACGGCCGGAAGGCCGTGGAATACGCAGTAAAGGAAGCCCATAATGCGTTTATTAGGGCGCTTCAATGAGGCCACGGCCGGAAGGCCGTGGAATACTTTGATACGCATATCTTTTTAGTGTTCCTGGCTTTGCTTCAATGAGGCCACGGCCGGAAGGCCGTGGAATACCACGTCCTGCCATATATTGTTTACTGTAACGCTCATTGCTTCAATGAGGCCACGGCCGGAAGGCCGTGGAATACCGCCCGTAATGAGCTAGCAACTCGTAATGGAAAATGGCTTCAATGAGGCCACGGCCGGAAGGCCGTGGAATACCATGTCAGGCGTGTCGAATATATCCTTCAGCTCTGGCTTCAATGAGGCCACGGCCGGAAGGCCGTGGAATACTCAGCAAGTGCCCTTCGCCCATACTGGCTGGTTTGACGCTTCAATGAGGCCACGGCCGGAAGGCCGTGGAATACCAAGGGGCATGACTGCCTTGTTGGATGCCGTGGGAAGCTTCAATGAGGCCACGGCCGGAAGGCCGTGGAATACGTGGCGGCGAGGGCTTGCTGTCCGGCATGGGGTCAGGCTTCAATGAGGCCACGGCCGGAAGGCCGTGGAATACTCCCTTTCCGGGGACCTGGACAAGCGCAAGAATTTCGCTTCAATGAGGCCACGGCCGGAAGGCCGTGGAATACATCCCGCCACCTATCTTTTTGCCTATTTTTTAACCAAGCTTCAATGAGGCCACGGCCGGAAGGCCGTGGAATACGGTGCTGATCATGACACAGATTGACGCCCAATTTCCTGGCTTCAATGAGGCCACGGCCGGAAGGCCGTGGAATACGTTTGGACTTGGTGTTTAATGAAAGCCAACCATGAAGGCTTCAATGAGGCCACGGCCGGAAGGCCGTGGAATACCGTTTCACTATCAACCAACCCACCAACTGCGTTAACGCTTCAATGAGGCCACGGCCGGAAGGCCGTGGAATACTTCCGGGTCCGGGTGCAACTTCCAGCGATATTGCCAGCTTCAATGAGGCCACGGCCGGAAGGCCGTGGAATACGGCGCAGAAATAAAGTTTTTTGATTGGCCTATAAAGCTTCAATGAGGCCACGGCCGGAAGGCCGTGGAATACACTCTGGCAAATACTCCAATCAAAGCCGGCGATGGAGCTTCAATGAGGCCACGGCCGGAAGGCCGTGGAATACAAAGTTTCTGTAAAAGGCCCGTACTCATGCCTTTACCGCTTCAATGAGGCCACGGCCGGAAGGCCGTGGAATACAAAGTACCGATGGAAGGTATCAGCACACATCGCGGCGGCTTCAATGAGGCCACGGCCGGAAGGCCGTGGAATACTTTATATTAGTTTGACATTGAGCTTTTGCCCAATGTGCTTCAATGAGGCCACGGCCGGAAGGCCGTGGAATACTACCCCATTATTTTAAAACAGATGAAGAACTTGAAAGCTTCAATGAGGCCACGGCCGGAAGGCCGTGGAATACGAAAAGGCGACTGTCGATATTATCAACCGGCACATGCTTCAATGAGGCCACGGCCGGAAGGCCGTGGAATACACTGGCTTCTAAACATATTACACGAGCTTTGCCGGGGGCTTCAATGAGGCCACGGCCGGAAGGCCGTGGAATACACAGCTTAGCCAGCTTCTGCAGTTCAGCATGGACCGATGGCTTCAATGAGGCCACGGCCGGAAGGCCGTGGAATACTTCTTCCCGAGGCCCCCTGCGTGATATTGAAAAATGGCTTCAATGAGGCCACGGCCGGAAGGCCGTGGAATACTTCGGAGTTGGCCGTGGTCAACGCGGCTGCAAAGCGGCTTCAATGAGGCCACGGCCGGAAGGCCGTGGAATACGAAATAACAGGCCGTCAATCTCGTTATACCCCGGCAGCTTCAATGAGGCCACGGCCGGAAGGCCGTGGAATACTGCGTTAATCTGCTTTGCTTTCATCGTCCGCGCCTATGCTTCAATGAGGCCACGGCCGGAAGGCCGTGGAATACAGTGTAGCGGGGGGAATATATGTATTGTCAAAAAGAGCTTCAATGAGGCCACGGCCGGAAGGCCGTGGAATACATGGGGAGCTATCCCTGCTCCTATGTGGCAGCTGTGCTTCAATGAGGCCACGGCCGGAAGGCCGTGGAATACTTTTGCATTTGGTAATGGCTGGACATGCCGCCGACATGCTTCAATGAGGCCACGGCCGGAAGGCCGTGGAATACCCCAGATCGAATTGAGTTTGTAACGCAAAATCAATGGCTTCAATGAGGCCACGGCCGGAAGGCCGTGGAATACGTGCGTAAGCTGCTTGAATGTTGACCAGCCGAGTGGGCTTCAATGAGGCCACGGCCGGAAGGCCGTGGAATACGTCGGTCTGAGCCGCAAGGGTCCATGGCGTTTATCCGCTTCAATGAGGCCACGGCCGGAAGGCCGTGGAATACATTTTATAGCTGGAAGTATCCCCGCCGGGTACAACTGCTTCAATGAGGCCACGGCCGGAAGGCCGTGGAATACTTTTAAAATCCTCAAAAGCCTTGTTCAGGCTATCAAAGCTTCAATGAGGCCACGGCCGGAAGGCCGTGGAATACAAATAGTTATCGCATTTTGTGTGTTCTATAGCCTGGGCTTCAATGAGGCCACGGCCGGAAGGCCGTGGAATACGGAGCAATCCTGGAAACGGCATAGCCGTACTATTGGGCTTCAATGAGGCCACGGCCGGAAGGCCGTGGAATACCAAGAGATTTTTACATAAAAATTTTCCCGGATATAAGCTTCAATGAGGCCACGGCCGGAAGGCCGTGGAATACAGCGGGGCTTGACTATCAATGATGCCCTGGTGATTTGGCTTCAATGAGGCCACGGCCGGAAGGCCGTGGAATACTACTGGTAAAGAAAACTGGTAATGCCTGGTAATGAAGCTTCAATGAGGCCACGGCCGGAAGGCCGTGGAATACTTGGCGCATTGCTTTGCCTGATCGCCCCATATCGACGCTTCAATGAGGCCACGGCCGGAAGGCCGTGGAATACATGGATGGAAAGCCCGGTGGAGCCGCTGGAATTGAGGCTTCAATGAGGCCACGGCCGGAAGGCCGTGGAATACAGCGACCCAGTAATCACCTTAATTGACAAGCTATTATACTGCCGCCTGCGAGCACCCGGATATTGCATTCCAAATTCTGCTTCACAGCATGCTTGCCTGTATTGTTTTCCGATTGTATCCTTTTGATTTTCAAAGAACAATACCGTTTTCGAGCGATGACTGAAAAATTTCCGGCATTCCACCGCTCGAAAAGGTTCCGGCAAAAAAATGCCAGACTATATAATCGTTGCTTTTCGTACAACCGTATCAAAGGATTTCCCCAAACTTTTAAACCGCAAGGCCACACAGTCAGATGGACCGAGATCGGCAATCAACACATGATCTTCGCCCTTCTTGATGCAATCTTCCAGGGCATGCTCCATGCGCAGCAATTGCTGCTTGCTCAAAACACACTGAAACACCGACAGCTGCACCCATTGCCCAAAGGACTTAACCGTTTTATAAACCTGCCGCCATCTTTTCTGATCACAGATATCATACACCACTATGTATAAATGATCTTCAGCCATTCACCTTACCGAGTCATAAAATCCGGGTAATAGTCTATCTCTTCGGCCAGATATCGGGCCAGCAGCCTAGCTTGCACTTCGAAAACCCTCCGGTAACTTATTTTATAACCAAATATCGGATGGGCGATCTCCTGAGCCAGCCGCCTTTCAAATGTCTGAATAAATCTTTTCTTGCCGGGTCCGGAAAAAACACACCCCAAGGGTGTTTTCTGAAAATCTGCGGGTTTTACCTCACCGTTATTAATAGCCATTAAAACAACTGAATCCGCCACCAAAGGCCGAAAGGACTCCATCATATCCAGGGCCAGCGCCGGGCGACCAAAACGGGGCTGATGAAAAAATCCGCGGTAAGGGTCAAATCCCACGTTTGCCAAGGCATTTGTCCACTCCCGCGTTAGCATGGCATAAGCAAAGGAAAGCATGGCATTAACACTGTCTTTGGGGGGTCGGCGGTTCCGGCCTGAAAAATCAAAAGAGAAACTGCTTTCCGCCCCTCCTTCCGCAAGCATACTCGTAAATTTGCTGAAATATGCTGCGGCCGCACCTCCCTCGATACCAAGAAGGCTCGACAGGCTGTCTGCACGGCTGACCTTTTCCTTATATTGATTCAAGGCGATGAGCACAGCGTCGTTGGACTTATTTCGCATATTACGGCGCAGCAATGTTCTGCAATTGGCAATCTTACTTTGGACAAAATGCCGGGCAAGCCCTAAACAGCATCCCGGATCAAAGCTTTTCTGATACTGAAATGCACGCAACTCAACATTCTTGTGCCATGGTCCGTCTGTTCGGCCGACAAACCACCCGCCGCTACTGTGGTAATTAACCGACACGCCCCGACGGATCAGTTCATGAACAGTGGGCGTTGAAATTCCAACCGGGCCAAACAGCGCCACCTGGGAGATCTCTTCCAGCCGGGCCTCACCGAGCTTGTCGTCATCTTTTCTTATTTCCAGAACCCCGCCTGTTTTTTTGATACGGGCACCCGGCTCCTGGACATACAATGGAAATGCATCCTCGCACCGTGGCACAATCGCCCGCGGTGCCTGATTCTCCTTCTTGAAAAAAGCAATCTCATCGGGCATACAGATGGAAACCAGTGAACACCTGGGGCAGCGGGTACTGTTTTCGAAAGGCTCGGGAATAGAAGCATCCGCTCGTTGCATCTGATGCAACCCGTTGATAGCCTCCATTGTCTGCTGAATCAGTTCCTCATCAAAGGCAACAGGCACCCGCTCTTTTGATCCGGCAAAATAAATAACCCCTTCATCACATGCATATCCATTATCCTGCAGAATGAGACCCTGGCAGCACAACTGCACCAGATCAGATTCCCACGCCCCCTTGGCCACATGCGGCCGCTTGCCTTTTTTATACTCCACCGGCACCACCCGCTCATCATAAAGCTCCAACAAATCAACCCTGGCAATGACACCCAGCCCATCCGAACTCATAGAAACTGAACGCACCTTCCGCCCGCCCAGCACCCCCAGGTCAGCCTCGTCCGGAAACCGCCCCGGTTCATCCACGCGTCGATGCGTCCTTTTTCCCTTTATCGTATCCACAGATTCTGCCCATTCTCCCTGGACCCACATCAAATAAACCAATCTGGGACAATAGGCGTATTCATTCACCATCCGGGCAGGGATTAATATTGATTCCATCCGGCTGGGATCAGTATCTTTTTTATACAAATCTCACTCCATTTTGGGTGCAAAAAGCCCCAGCCCGAAATGACGACCGGCGCCAATGGCAAGTGGACCAGAAATCGCAGTTTTCCATCTTAATTGCACATGCATCCCTGGATTGCCTCTGAGATATTGGGGCAAACAGTAAGAACGCAATGAAAAGCATCCGGTGTAAAAAGGTGCTTTCTGCAAATACATATCTTCAACATCATCCTCGGCAAATCCTGCTTGCTGCAAAGATTTCAAAACCAGCTTTTCCGCTTTCCTATATTTTAAATCATCAAACCCGGGTAAAACGACGGGCGTTACAGTCTGAAACAGCCTGGCCTCTTTTATATATTGCCGAATCACTTTGTCGGGTTTGGCCATTGGCTGCAACCTCGCCCGAGGCATCCCATCTTTATCCGTTAAAAGGGCGTTGGCCAATGTCCGTCTTGCCCAGGCAGCATACTCTCGCTCATCACCATAAGGTTCAGCAATTATAAACCGCCGAATTCTGCCGTCAGCATATTGATGGCCAATCGAGGGCATTGGTAAATATGAAAACCGCGCGGGATTTCCCTCCTTTTTCATTTGAGAAGAAATGTGCCCGGCCACATACACCTCTGAATCTCCTGGGAAGGAACCCGTTTTCGCAGTTTCACAAGCCTGACCCCGAACCCAGGCTGCGACTTGCATCACTTGCCTCTGGTCAAAACTAGCCCATCGGTCAGAATCATCATCCGGGCGAAGCAGATTGAAAGAAACGAATTTCCGTTCAATCGCATCGACCCTGGCATAAGCAATCTCTGAAAATTCTATTGGTTTACGCCCTGGATGATAGACATTACCTTTAAATCGATGGACAAAAGTTTGATAGGCGCTCACAAGATCGGCAAATGACCCTTGCCGCGGGCACCGGAGGACTTTTCTGGAATTAACGGCTGGTTTCCAGTGATTGCCATTGTAACTTCCAATTAATTTTTGCGCATCCCCTTCAGATAAAATATGTCCTGTGCCGGCAACCAGATCAATTCCCCAGCCGACAGCAGACAATAATTGTGCCAGACCGCCTGTTTTTGTCGCAACAGCTATATCCTCTGCCTTTATTTTCCAAAGATAATGGACAGGAACATTTCTGGGGATATGAATCGGGCGAAAAACTTTTTCAGTTAAGCGTTGCTGCCGGTTAAATTTCTTGTCAGAATCATTGGTTGGAACATATGTCGACCACCTGCGCGCCTCTTTTACCCTGGGTGATAATATTTCCGGCGCAGAAACTTGTTCCAGCCATTGAAAAAGACCTTTTGAATCTATCCCATTGCGCGATGATGCGGCAATAAGTGCCTGAAACAACCTGTATGGAGACGGAGGCCATTCCGGTTCATCATCAGCCTGGCCATGAAACCATTCATCCAGAAAATGAAGTGTAATGCAAAGCGTTTTCATAATCATTCGCTTTCCTTGGATTTGTCCTTTTTCTTTAACGCCTCTTTGGCCTTCTTGGAATCAAATGTAAATTTTCTGATTTCCAAATTAACACCAAACACTTCTGATGCCTTTCTGGCAAATAAAACAGCTTCATCATGAGATAGGCGAAAAGGCTCCCTTTTTCCGTCTGTATTGACCAGTTCCAAAGAAGCAGGGTTTTCCGGATCACCTGTTAGTTCACAACCCATTCGTAAAAGAGGGTCCTGGGGAGCGGTAAAAACAATCAAAGACAAGCCCAAAATATACCGGCGCAAATTCATTGTCTCTTCATCATTTATACTACGTAATGTGCGTAATGCGGAAAGACTCAACACCGCTTCCCGGACAATTTGACTGTCGTGGTCCAGCACAACACCCCCAACCTTACCGGTGGATGGCACATGACCCATTCCTTCATCGGCAAATTTTTTTCTTTCTTTTTCGCCCAGCTTTTCAAATGCTTCTTCATATTGCTCTGTTGCCGGCACATACTGGGCCGAACGCCTTAACTGGTGAACGTTATAGGCTCTGATAGTGGACCTTACGATACGAGGTATCTTTTCATAAGTGCCGCGGGAGTCCCAACAACCAAAAACCAGTGAAGTCGGTGCAAGTTTGGCCAGCTGCGAAGCATCTCCTTTTTTTACGGCCTGAAAGGCAGTTTCTATTTCATTAGCCCCATCTGAAAAACGAACTGCCGCATCGGCAATGCGATGGCCCGCATCAAGCAAATCAACCGTATCAAGCAGTTCTCCTTTTTGCTGCCCTTGTGATGCTGGCTTGCGTATTTCAATGGTAATCTGCGGGATAAGATCCCGATAAGGCGCCTCTTTAAAAATCGGTTCCATACGATTGGCCTGAGAACCAACACTGTCAATTGTACAAACAGTCTTAAATTCATCCGATCGCTCAATAGTGTCAATATTGTACCCGATACCCGCGTAGGTTGGTGGAAAAATAACTGACTTGTCGCCTTCAACCGGCTTTAACTGCTGACGCATCACTATAGCAGCGTTAACTTTATTGTTAATAACATCATCAAATCGAGTGCTCACTTGCTCAGTCATGATTCTACTCCTTTATTGTGTTAGTCTTCTGGAAGGGGCAAAGCCTTTGTATCTGCCCTGTGGGTCTCTTTTATACATTTGAAAATTAAAACCTTGTGCAGAAATATTGAATAAAGGCTGTCCCACGGCAATTGCGGCTACAGAAGCAGGCAAAGGTTTAAGCCAAACATAATAGACTCGATCAAGACGATTTACGCCTTTTTGAGGACAGAACCGCTGAACCCCTATCAGAGATAGCAGCTCTAAAAATATGGGCGGTTCTCTAAAAAGGCGTCCTTCCTGAACATCCATGGAAAAACCAGCATCTATGGCATCTTCCGCACGTTGAATACTAAATGCAGTTACAGCTTTATCCAAGAATCCGAAATAATTTAACAAATTATTATTGCAGATTTCTGGTATGGCGTTTTGCAAAGACTGCAAAATTTCAAAAATATTTTGCTTCCCTGCAAATGTTTTTACCAGGTTGTTCTGTGGAAAAGGCCTTCGCCAATCAAGGGCAATATTAAACGGTTCCCCTAAGATAACCGGCCCCTCCTTAGATATAGGATCGGGTGTTGTGATCTCACATTTTTTTAAAAAGCTGATTATCGCCTCAAGGCCTACAGGTCCATCTTCATTAAATGCCGCAATTAGAAATTGAGATTGAGAATTATCAATACCTTCAAACCAGCCCAGGGCACGATTGCCGGGGCGGCTTAGCCGATGAGCCAGCTCCAGCAAGCCGCAACAGGCAAAAAACTGGCCCGGGTTATAAAGGTCCACCGGAATATTGATTGTTGGTTCCGGAGCTTGATTATTCATCACTCACCTCCTCACTTGCGCCCTGTTGAGCTGATGCAATACCGTCTGCCCGTCGAAGCAAGGACTCCAGCCAGGCAAGCTGCCAGTATCCGAAACGCTCCTGCAGTCGAGTATAACGCATCATAATGTCCAGGCTGACTTGTTGCCGGGTGGCCGCATCAATTTCAGGCGGAAAAGCGCTGTCTTCAAAATAAGGCCGGGCCCAGCCATGGTGAGTAGCAATTAAATGAAGTATCAAATCGTACTCGGGATGAATCCTTATGGTCTTCATATCCAGTGCCTGAAGAACACTGCCAAGCTCATGACGGTATCCATCCAGCATGCGCCAATTAATGCCACCAGCAGATGGTTTGGCAAAAAATGAAGTATTATTGGCATCAAAACCGGCTGCCCTCTGCCATCGCTGATGGTCCTTTCCCGTATCATGATGCCTGGCCGCCAGGAATAAAGCCTCGCGTATCTTCCCCGGCAAGGCGAGTTTCTTGACCATGATGTTCATGATATTGGCTACTTCCAGGTTGTGTTCTTCAACCGTTGGAATCTTGATCTTCTTTTTCTCAGGAGATCCCTTTTCCTTAAGAAGTACCAGCCAGCACTCTTGCAGATTGTCCTCATCCTCCCATTCTTTTGCCCTCCGGAATTTAATACTAAAAACCATTTTTTTCATATATTGCGTTTCTATTTTCCGGGAGGCATCCCGAAGCGAGGTCCATGAATGCCACTCATCTGCATTTCGCTCTTCCAGCTCCTCCGGAATGGTCATACCCTGCCAATCTGCTAACGGAACAAAATGATAGTCACTGCCAACACGTTCCAAAACCAGTCGCTGCAATGAGTCGTCTACCTCGTCGCAAACATCGTTAACCTCCTTCTTAATTTGGCCATCAAAAAATCCGTTCGGGCTTAATCCGCCCAGCTGGACAGGATAGATGATTGTGGCAAAATTGAGGAGACTGCTCTGTTTTACCAGATCAGCAATTTGAATCTTTTCTGCTTTTCCATCCGGAAACAGAATCAATGCCATCTCATCTTTATTATGTTCCGCCCACCTTTTCGCTTCTGTTTCCTTCCATAACCGAAAAGTCGGCATTCGCAATGTTTCTGCAGACGTGAGCCGGCATTTCTGAAACCATTTGGCAATCTCTTCATTGCTTAAATCCCCACTTGAAAGCAATGAGGCTTCCTGCCGCCATGCCATCCAGGTTTCCGGCAAATTTTCCTGAATACCATGCAACCATGGAGCGACTTCCGGCCGGCCCGAAAAGTCATTGAGCGAAGTCTGAGACCACATATCCAGCAAAATATCGGTGGTATCCACCATTTCAGGGGGGGGAGAAAAAGCTTTGGAGGAATCACTATTTTCCATTAGCTGCAAAAGGGCAGCAGGGCTGACATCGGAATTGCCCTCCTTTATTCTATCTTCAAGCAGACGCAAGGTTTTTTGCAGCGGCCCCTTCTTTTCCATTAGCAATCCTTTTTCATAGACAACATCCACCTGGGCTTCCGTTTGTCCGAAACGATTAACCCGGCCCAAGCGCTGTATCATGGAGTCAAGGGTTGTCAAATCGGATACCATATGGTCCGCATGAAGATTCATACCCACTTCTCCGGCTGAAGTTGAAATCAGATAAACACATTGCGCAGGATCAATTTTACCTGTAAACGGTCTCATACCCTGTGTATCAAGAAGAATATCCCGCTCGCGTCCTCGAATCTCGCCGGTTAATACAGTCACCAAGGATTCTTTATGGTTTTGCAGCTCCTCTTTTACTTTTTTAGGAATTGATGCTGAATTGTTTTCCTTTTTCCAGATTTCTTCTGAAGCCTTTTTTAATTTTTCAATCAGCAATTTATATATTTTGGTGACCTCTTGCGGGGATTGTACAAAAACAACAACCCTGCTATTGTTTTCATTATGCCTGAAAGCCAATTCAGCGAGTTTTTCTTTAACCGGTTTTTCCTTCTTATCAACCTTATGAAGATGAAGTCTCTTATGGGCATTCATTCTGGACTGCACCACCGGATGACGCCTATCATCACCATTAATTTGAAATCTTTTGTCGTTTCCTTGCCGGCTTGTGGCCGAAAGCTCAAGCACCTTCAAAAAAGGGGTGACAGTATTTGCTCTAAAGGCATTCTGAAAATATTGAACGCTGTGGAGTAGATTGCTGAAACCGGGGGTCAAATGGGCTTCATCATGTACGATTAAAGAATCACACCCCAGGATGCCGGCATTGAGCGGTCGGGCGCGTTTTGTGTCACCATAACCGGAAAATAACAACTTGCTGCCGATCATATCCACCGTCCCGATAATTACCGCAGGGGCCAAAGGATCAAAGCGCCATTGAAGGTTATCCGCCAACTCCCCACGGAGTGTACTTACCGCCAGCAAATTCCCTTCGTTGTTCTTTATCGTTGCCATCTTCCTGAGTTTGCTTGCCATGGGATATAACAAATTGCTTTCATAATTAATTGCATACCGAAGTTTATAGCAGATCTTGTTGACAATTTCTGTTGCCTGATCCACTATTGTCCGCCTATTGACCACATAAACCAGCCGTCTTGGCAGGTAAACGTCTTGATCTTTCCCGGCCAGCGCTATCAACCATATTGGAATTACAGAAGTTTTTCCTAATCCTGTGGGAATGTCACAAACCTTTGGGATAATACCTCTGATAAAATCATCGTATATTCGTTGTTGCCAGGGGAAGGGTTTATGGCCTGTCAAATCCGTAAAAATCTCGTTAAAATGAATTTCCATTTGCGTGATTCCTTTTGTTGCGGCTTGAGATATACTGACTAAAGACTTATATATGAAAATTTTGCAGCTTTTTATGCGATTAATTCGACAAAAATCGTTCTTTTCCAATAAATGAGCTAAAATTCCATAGAATCACTTTTTTTCATATACGTCAAACACTTATCGATTATTGGAAACGCTTGATTTGTTGAATTTCTTTGTGGCAGTCAGGCCAATGACAAAAAATATTACAGCCATGTTATATTTAATACCAGAGAGGTGTGACAGATCGGGTCACGGGGAATAGAAAAACAAATATTTTTTTTCGGATTTAAACACAAATCCTGTTTGACAATTCCCCTTGCTTGTTATATTTCTAAAAATCAGCATATTTGCTGCACAATGGAAATAAAATATGAACTGGGTTGAATTTAAAAACAAGATGCTGGACCTCGGCTGTTTCAGCATTCATCAGGTATATGCTTGGCAGCCGGGATTTGATCGCAATAACTTGGTCCGCTGGACGAAAAAGGGCTACCTCGTGCATCTGCGGCGCGGATGGTACGCCTTTCCCGAATATAAAAACAACCCGGATTTCGCTGAATATATCGCCGGCAAAATCTACAGCCCCTCCTACATCAGCCTGCACTCGGCACTTGCATTTTATGGATTGATTCCCGAATCCGTGGTCCAGATAACCAGCGTCACGTCACTGAAAACCGCCTCGTTTACAAACGACTTTGGTGAGTACTCCTACAAAAGCGTTTCGACGAAGTCTTTATTTCCCGGAACTTTTGTTTAATCTGGGCATTTCCGGACATCGGGAAGCGCGTTTCCTGCTGAAAATCGAATCCCAGGATCAGCAGACACCCTATGAACCCGTCATGGAATTCATCAGGGGCTGCGGTTTTTTCTTCCCGTTTCCGGTTCCGTCCGAAGCGGTACTGTGTGCCATGAAGATTGCCGCCATGCTCACCCGGGGCAAAGGACGTGATTATTACGATGTCATGTTTCTGCTGTCCCGGACAGAGCCGGATTATCAGTTTCTTGCCAGTCGCTGCGATATCCGCAACCTTGCTGAATTAAAAACTGCTGTTGAACAATCGCTGCAGGCTGTTGATCTGCGCCGAAGACAAAAGGATTTTGAACACCTTTTGTTTCATCGTGACAACAGTCGACGCATCCTGCATTTTGCAGAATTTATACGTTCCCTGTAAACTCAGCGTGTATTTACAGCTACCTCAAAGGAGGCATAAGCCACCCCAAAGCCCTTTTTCAACGCTGAACAGTAAACATCAAGCAGTCCTGAGCGCGACGATTGATGAAAAACGCCCTTTTTCTATTCGGAAAGAGATTTGACAAAGGCGATCACCCGCCAGCGGTCCTCGGGGGTGATGGAAGCATGCAGGGGCGGCTGGCGGCCGTTTGGGGTGCCGTAGCTGATGGAGTGAAACAGCTCGCCTTCATGCATGGACTGCACTGCACTGGATGTCAGGTCCGTGGGCAGGGGCGAAAAACTCTGGCCCACGGTTGCCATGCCGTCATAATTTTTTCCGTGGCAGTGAACACAGAACTGCGCATACACGGTTTTGCCCCGGGCAATGATATCCGCATCCGCCTGCGGCCAGGGAGAGCTGAGTTCTTCTGCCGGGGTTGCCCGCAGCTGGGCCTCGCCGCCGGAAAACGGCACCACGCCCTCGGCCATGGTATCCATGGGCCGTTCCTGGGGCTTGATGGCCGGGGTTTCCCACATGCGGCCGGCCGACATCAGGTTGTCGTAAACCGTGATCACAGCGTAGATGCCCACGGCCAGCACCACACCCAAAACCCCCAGTACCGCGATCCGCTTGATCATTTCCCGTCAGCTCCCCGGATATGCTGCGGATTGGGCAGCAGCTCATACCCGCCAAAAGGCGAGGAGGCCGGAATGTCTTTTACCGTGCCGTAGTCCCACCCGGGCTGGCCCAGATCGCCCACCACGGCAAAGGCAAAAAACCCCTTGGCCAGAATCAGCACCAGCAAAAGGCTGATAATCACCCAGGAACGCAGCACGCTTTCATGTTTGCTGTTTTCTTTCATCTCTAGATCACCACCTGAAACATTCCCATAAACAGGATGTAAAAAAACGCCCACACCACGGTGCCGGCAATGATAAAGGTCATGGCCAGGGGAAATGGCGCATTTCGGCTTTCAATCCCCTCGGGATAGGAATGCACGATTTCCTTCATGCGCTTTTGATCATTTCCGGACCGAAGATGCGAATACCCCAGGGCCAGGCCCAGGAGCAGGATGAATCCCAGGGCCGGAAACAGGTAAATAAACACATGGATATTGTTTAACAGTTCAAAAAACCGCATGATCTCACCTCTTTTCTAAAAGCCGGGCAGCCAAAAGCGCTTTCACAACAACGCTTTATTGAATATTTTCCATTTTAAGATATCTGCAATGCAATCTGACCGAACCCGTAGAATCTTCTACCTTTACTTAACCCTTAAAACTTAACACTTAACACTTAAAACTTTTAATCTAAAAAGATAACAGCGCAAAAACAAGCACTGCCGCACTTGCAGCCAGCCCGGCACTGGCCAGAAACCCGAGTGTGAGAAATTCCAGCCGCCCCATGCGCGAACTTTGAAGCTCGCCCGCATCCGGCTCATCTTCCAGGGGCAGAAAGCGCGCCCGCTGCTGTTCGGAAAACTGGCCGTTTTTCAGAGCCCAGACAAACAATATCACAGCAAGGAAAATCCCGATGCCCATATAGGCTGCAAAATAAGGAAAATACATCGCAACTGCTCCTATGGTTCATAAGATGCGTCAATGCCGCCGACATCCTCGCCCGCATCACTCTGGTTGATAAAATACTCAGCCACGTAATTGCCCACATCCCAGATTTTTTCCGATTCCAGGTGCTTTTTGAAGTACGGCATGGCCGTACCGGTAATGCCGTTCATGATCTGGTAATACAAAATCCCGCCGGTAATCCCCCGGTCCTTTAACACTGTGAAATTCAGCGGCGGCGGATACAGATAGGGCTGAGCCGGACCCATGCCGTCGCCGATGGGGCCGTGGCATCCCAGGCAGAAATCCTGGTAGATCTTGTGGCCCCGGGCCAGGCCCGCATCCGTGGTGGGATAAGGGTTGGCCATTTTTTGCCAGGTCTCGGGCACATGATCATGGAGCCATTGCACGTTTTTGTCCGTGCCCTTTTCATAGGCGGCAACCGCCCGCTCTTTCCACTTGTTCTGCCGGGCCATGCGCCCGTCTGCATCCTTCATCCCCAGGCTCTGGACATAGGCGGTGAGTTCACCGATCTTTTTTTCGCCCAGAAATGCAAACGCCGGCATGATCGACAGCGGGCTGGTATAGCGGGGATTGACAAAATGGGCCAAGTGCCAGTCGTCCGGATGCTCGCCGCCCTGCTGGGACAAATCCGGACCCGTGCGCTGGGAACCCAGCAAAATGGGCCGGTCTGCCACGTAATCACCGGCATCCGCGATGCGCTCAGCCCCCATGCCCCAGTCAATGCTCCGGATGGACTGGGTGTGGCAGTAAACACACCCGTTTTCAATATAGATCTGCCGGCCCGCGGCCTCGGCATCGGTTCTCTGGCGGAATATCTCAGAAGGCTCGGTCTGGTTGGTGTGATAATAGGGCAGCACCACCACCACGGCCACCACCGCGGCCAGAATCAGCACGCTCCCGGCAAATATCACCGCAGGGGTCATTTTCATCTTCCACCTCCTGCAGGCATGAATACCGATCGGGTGATGTTATAAAACCCGATAATGGCGGAAACAAAAATCAGCACCCCCAGCCCGGCCCGGATCACGTAATACAAATGAATTTCCGGCAGGACCCGGTAGACGGTCTCGCCGTTTAGCCAGGCATTGCCCTGAATGAGTCCGGCAATGGTTAATATCACCGTAAAGCCCACCACACCGATTAAAATCAGCCAGTACTGAAAATCGGCCAGAAACCGGGAAAACAGGGGTTTGCCCGTAATACGGGGCAGCACGTAATAAAGCCCGCCCAAAGCGATCATGCCGGAAAAACCCAGAACACCGATATGGGCATGGCCCACCACCCAGTTGTTAAAATGGGTCACCCGCTGCACCTGGGGCAAAGCCATCATGGAGCCCTGGATGCTGACGAAAAAATACATGATGGTTCCGGTAAACACGAACTTTGCACCGATATCGGCATGAATGGCCCCGAGCTTGCCCCTGGCCGTGTACCAGATGTTGATGAGAAAAGCGGCAACCGGAATCACCATGGCAATGCTGTCAACAATGGCCACCACCTTGAGCCAGGTGGGCACCGGCACCTGAAGCAGGTGATGGGTGCCGATGTGGGTGTAGACCACGATCAGGGCCCAGAACCCCAGCAGCGAAAGGGTATGGCTGTAAAGGGGCGCCCGCACGGCCTTTGGTATCACGTAATAGGCCACGGCAATGGAAAACGGAGTCAACAGCAGGCCGAAAATGTTGTGACCGTAAAACCACAGCAAAATCGCATCCGGAATCCCGGTCAGGGCCCCGCCGTCGGGCTGCCAGATCACGTTGCCCAGGGCATAGGTGAGCATGGTCAGAACAGCCGCCGCGCATGCATACCAGACAGACACATAGATCAGGGGTTCTGTGCGGTTTTGCACGGTCATGAAAAAATTGACCGTAACCATAAAAAAGGCCAGGACCACCAGCAGATCCACCGGCCAGATCAGCTCGGCATATTCCCGGGCCTGGGTATGGCCTGAAAGAAGGGTGACAACCAGGGCCACCAGCATGACATTCCAGGCAATCACAGTGGCCACGCCCAGCTTTTCACTGTAAAGCCGGGTCTGCAAAACCCTGGGGAAAAAATAAAACACCGCCCCCAAAAGCCCCGGGGTGGCAAAACCGAAAAGCACCAGGTTCACATGTGTGGGCCGCACCCGGCCGAAGCTCAGCCATCCGATGTTTTCAGTCAGATCCGGGGCAATCAGCTCGGTTGCCCCCAAAAGCCCCATGAACGTGGCCGCCATCATCCAGAACGCCGAAGTCAGGCAAAACCCCTTGGCAGTGGCATAATCGGTTCGTTTGATGGTTTGGGTCTCTGTCACGCGGTTTCCTTTTCCAACGCCATTGCATTCAATTTATTCATGATGGTTTCGTAAACGCTCAATGCCGCTTACAAACCGACCCCGCCCTTGGACTTCCCCGGAACCCGATTCTATCCGCCATAGTGCCTTGGGGAAATGAGACAATTTGTCCAAGTTCAAGGAAGGCGAAAATTTGAACCACAGACATACTCCTGTATTTCGAGGATTCAAATTTGAGCCTGACACAGAAATTGGGCAAATTGGCCATTTCCGCAAGGCACTAGTTGTGGCAGGCCAGCCAGCAATCCAGATTGGCCTCCTCGGCCCGGTGACACTCCAGGCAGAATCCCATTTGAAACGCCTGGCCCTTCAGCCGGTCCTTTTCCTGCACCTGCCCGTGGCAGGAGGCGCACTCCACATCCTTTTTGATGTGGCGCTGGTGATTAAACATCACATGCTCGGGCAGGTAATTGACCCGCTGCCACGGCGTTGGCGTATCCGTGTCAAAATACGCATGCTCCTTCTGGATTTCCGGATGCCCGGAAATGATGTGATTGTGGCAGAACAGGCATTTTTGCACCTCCGGCACCCCGGGATACGTGGATCTTTCCACATACGGGTGGCAGAAGCGGCAGTCAATGTCCTTGATCCCGGCATGGACCCGGTGGGAAAAGGCAATGGGCTGTTCCGGGCCCATGGCCGCAGACGGATACACATACACCAGGTATGCAAATACTGCAGCCAGCCCCACCGCCAGGATCACAAAAACCACCGGCCAGCGGTTTAGCGCAACTGCTGCAAAAAAGTTCTTTATCCGGTCAAAGGGATTCATGATTGGCCCTGTCCTTCTGTGTCGGGCGGTGTACCCGCGGCCGCCGGGATTCCGGGAAACTGCCCCAGATAAGCGGCCACACTGGCCGCAAGCAGACCGGCAAAGCCGAAAAACATAAACACATCCGCAACTGAGAGCAAAACTCCGCCCCCGGGTTCAAGGGCCGGGCCCAAAAGCAGGTAATGCTCCAGCCACATGCCCGCAATCACCACCGTGCACAACAGCATCATAAACCAGGGCACGGTCTTGATGTTCCGGTTTAACAATATCAAAAACGGCCCGATAAAACAGACGATAAACACGATCCAGGCCACCCGGTTCCAGGGGGCGAGCATGGTGCGCTCAATAACATACACGGTTTCCTCGGAAATATTGCCGTACCAGATCACCACCAGCTGGCAATAGAAAAAATCCGCCCATGCCAGACAGAAGGCCAAAAACAGCTTTCCCATGTCAATAAACTCAGGCCGGCTCATGGTAAAATCCGTATGGCGGCTGACATGCAGTCCCGCTGCAAGAATGATCAGCGCGCCAAAACCCACGTAAACGGCCTTTATAAAAGTGTAGGCCCCAAACAGGGTGGAATACCAGTGGGGGTCTGCGGCCATGACCAGGTCAAACCCGATCAAAGAAAGCACAAATGCAAAAGCCAGCAGATAGAGAACCCCGAACACGTATCTGCGGTGGGCATATACCTGGCTGTCGTCGCCCCGGGCGGCCCAGAACCCGGCCAGCCGCCGCTGGAGCGCAGATCCCGGATTCTCCCGGTCCACCCGGAACCACAGGCTGTAATACAAATAGGCAAAGCCCAGCCCGTAGAGGATCAGCAGCCCGATGATATCCCGGGAAAACAAAAACCCCACGTTTAACCAGACCTCCTTGCCGTGCAGGTCCTGGCCCATCCATGGAAACACGTAGGCCCGGCCGAAAAACAGCCCCAGAAACAGAACAAACGACACCGGAAAAAATGCGGCAAAGGATTCAGCCAAAGCCGAGAGCCGGCGGCTCCAGCGGGCGTGCACGGTATTCATCGTAGCGGAAAACACCAGTCCGCCCTGGGCCACTGCGGAAAACAGCAGAAAATTGACCAGATAGGCCCGCCAGGCGGCTTCGGGCTTTCCCAAAAGCAGACCGGCCGCAAAAGCGGCCACCCCCAGGCCCGACAGCGCCAGGCAAACCGCATAAATGCGCTTTATTGACTTTTGCCGATCCCGGATCTGCTGAGTCACGATTCCCCGCCTGTAGCCGATTGTTCGGGCACTTCCGCGCCCAGTTGGGTTAAAATTGCCCGCAGTTCATTTTCTTTGTCCAAATGGCAGTCCACCACCACCCCGAACCGGTCAGAGGAACACCGGGTGACCCGGTGGGGCAGATCCTGATAGGCCGGCAGCCGGGCCAGCAGAATCAGGCCGAGCACGTTTCCAAACACGGCAAACAAAATCGTGAACTCAAAGCCCACGATAAAAAACGGCACATAGGACAGCACCGGCTTGCCGCTGACCATCAGGTCCCAGCGCGTGGCCGTAAACACGGCAAGAAAATATCCCAGAAAAAATCCCATAAACCCGCCCAAAAGCGTAAACCACCCCACCATGCTTTTTTTGACCCCGAGGGCCTTTGATATGGCCTCGCTGGGAATGGGGCCGCGTACGTCTGCAACAGACCAGCCGGTATCGCGCAGGGTCAAAATGGCTTTGGCCGCCCGGCTGTCGTCTGCAAAAAGGGCGGTTAACTGTGTATGGCCGCTATTCATGGGCTGTTTCCTGATGCTGCAGTTCCTTCATCTCGGTCATGGAAATGGCCGGCAGATGCTTGACAAACAAAAAGTAAAAAAAGAAAAACAGGGAAAAACTGCCCAGCATGATCCCGTACTCGATTGCCGTGGGCGCATACCGGCCCCAGGCATTGGGCAGAAAATCATGGGCCACACTGCTGATGATAATCACAAACCGCTCAAACCACATGCCGATATTAACCACGATGGAAATCCCAAACAACCAGAAAATATGGGTGCGGATGCGTTTGAAGAAAAACAGCAGGGGCACAATGGAATTGCAGACCACCATGATCCAGTAGGCAAGGGCGAATCCGCCGGTGGAACGGAATGAAAACACCTCCATTTCCACGGTGTTCTGACTGTACCAGGCAATAAAATACTCAGTGCCGTAGGCAAAGCCCACGATCAGGCCGGTAAACACGATGGTCTTGGCAACGCTTTCCAGCACGTGCATGGTGATGATGCGCTCTGCCTTAAAAATTTTTCGCATGGGAATCATCAGGGTCAGCACCATGGCCAGGCCCGAATGAATGGCGCCGGCCACGAAATACGGAGCAAATATGGTGGTGTGCCAGCCCGGAATCACGCCCAGGGCAAAATCCCAGGACACCACGCTGTGCACGGATATCACCAGGGGCGTGGCAAGGGCGGCAAACAAGAGATAGCCCCGGGTGTAATGCCGCCAGTGCTCGTATCGTCCGGTCCATCCAAGGCAGAGCACGGAAAACACCTTTTTCCGGACACCCGTGGCCCGGTCCCGGATGATGGCCAGATCCGGCAGCATGCCGGTGTACCAGAAAAGCACGCTGACAATCAGGTAGGTGCTGATGGCCACCACGTCAAACATCAGCGGCGACTGGAAATTGGGCCACAGGGTCCGCTGATTGGGAACAGGCAGCATGTAGTAGACCATCCACACCCGGCCCAGGTGGATAAACGGAAAAAGGCCGGCCGTGCAAACGGCAAACACGGTCATGGTTTCAGCAGCCCGGGCAATGGGGTTTCGCCATTGGGCCCGCAGCAGGTACAAAATGGCGGAGATCAGGGTTCCGGAATGGGCAATACCCACCCAGAACACGAAATTGATCAGATAGGTGCCCCAGTTGACCGGACTGTTCTGGCCGCCTGCGCCGATGCCGACCATGATCTGCCAGCCCCAGCAGAAAGCGCCCACCAGGACCCCGCAAAACAGCAAACCCACCACGCCCCAGTAAAACCGGCCCGGCGGCTCCAGGGTGGCGGCAACAGTGTTGTCAATTTCCTGAAATGAAAGTTTTTCCATGGCCTCAGATCTTGTGCACCACTTTTTTGAGATAAATCACGGCCGGCTTGGTGTTCAAATATCCCATGACCTGATATGCCCGGCGATCCCTGACCATCTGCGATACCCGGCTGCGCTCATCCATGAGACTGCCGAATACCAGGGCGTCTGTGGGACAGGTCTGCACGCAGGCCGGTGTCACCTCGCCGTCTCTGATCTTTCTGTTTTCATCCTTTGCCCGGCCGTGGGCCGCCTTGATGCGCTGGACACAAAAGGAGCATTTTTCCATGACCCCCTTGCTGCGCACCGTGACATCCGGGTTGAGCTGGAGGTTTAACGGTTCCGGCCATTTCCAGTCAAACCAGTTAAAGCGCCTGACCTTGTAGGGGCAGTTCTGGGCGCAGAACCGGGTGCCGATACACCGGTTGTAAATCTGGTTGTTTAACCCCTCCTTGCTGTGATGGGGGGCGTAGACCGGGCAGACCGACTCGCACGGGGCATTGTCGCAGTGCTGGCAGAGCATGGGCAGAAAAACGAAGTTTTCCGGATCATCAATCTGCCAGTAGCGCTCAATGTGGAGCCAGGACATCTCCCGGCCGTTGATGATCTGCTCTTCTCCGGTCACGGCCAGGTTGTTTTCCGCATAACAGGCCGCCGCACAGGCGCTGCACCCGATGCACCGGTCCAGGTCCACCACCATGGCCCAGCGGTAATCTGTGTGATCATGCGGGGGATAAAAATCCCGGTGCTTGTCATAGCCCTCGGGCAGGGGCAGGGTCAGGGGAAAATCGTGCATGGCCAGGCCCTGTTTTTTTTCTTTTTCCGGTTTGGCCAGCTCGTCTGCGGCTACAGTGAGCGCGATTTTGCGGCCGTGGGGGTCCATGCTGCCGGCAGTGGCGGCAAGCTTCTGCTTTTGGCCGGTTTTTTCCACTTCCAGGGCACCGGTCCGGCAGACGGCAATGCCGGCGGCAAATCCGGATTGCACGGAAAAAAGGGAAAACGCGTTTGCCCCCTGCCCTTTTGCATACCTGCCCCCGGCGGTGTGCCCCTGTCCGGCCTGAAGACCGATCACCCCGGGATGAATGTCTGATGTTTCATATACCGGCGCCTGGATCTGTCCGTGGGCGGTACGGATGCGCACCACGTCTTCATGAGCAATGCCAAGGATTTCCGCGGTGTCCGGATGCACCAGTACCGGGCTTTGCCAGGCCACCTGGATGACCGGGTCCGGAATTTCGCAGGCCCAGGGCAGGTCTGCCGCGCGCCCGTCAAAAAAACGTACAGACGGCAGAGCGGCAAAGGAAAGGTCCTGTTCATTGCCGGAAACGGAAATCCTGGTGAGCCATTTTGCAAACCCGGGCTGCTGCAGCCGGGGCTTTTCATGGGCCTGTTTTGACCGGGGCAGATCAAACAGTCCGCCTTTGCCAACGGCCTGCATCCAGGACCGGACATCTGTGACCGGGTAATTTTGCTGCACATGGGAAAGGAGGGCCTCTTTGGCGTTTGCAGTGTTTTGCGGTGCATCCGGGGCGATCTGCAAAAACACATCCGTGATACAAGGCCCGCCGTGAAGGGGTTTCATGGCCGGCTGACACAATGACAGCAGATCCGGGTATGCCCCGTACTCGTCCCAGGATTCCAGGGCCAGGCTGGTGGGAAACACCAGGTCCGCACATTGGGCGGTCTCGTCCATGAAATTGGAAAAACTCACCACAAAGGCATCGGTCTGCTCAAGGCGTTCCTTTATCTCCGGGCCGAGGGCGTATACGGGATTGACCTGATTTAAAAGCACCACATCCGGAGATTGGACACCGATATGATCGAAAAAATCCAAAATCTGCATGTGGGATGCAGCCTTTTGAACGCGGTGCGGCCGGGTAAAATCCATTTTTTCAAGACCCGGGTCCAGCAGGTAGTTGAGCAGGTTGACCGCAAACTCGGTCTGCACGTCACAGGTGTCTGCCGCAGTTGTGGGGCCGCCCAGCACCAGGGGGTTGTCCGCCTCTGAAAGGGCCGAGGCCAGACGCTGCCAGGCATCCGGGTTGATGCCGGATATGGCGGTCACCTGGTTGGCGTCAAAGGGATCTGAAACAGCCCGGATTGCTTTTGCTGTCCTGGCCGGGATGTCTCCGGGCGGGTTTTGTTCCATGACCCTGCGGATCAGGCCCAGGCATATGGCCGCTTCAGTGCCCTGGGCGCAGGAAAGCCAGGCATCGGCATTGGCCCCGGTAATGCCCCGCCAGGGGCTGACATGAAAAAACCGGCCCTTTGCAGCCCCCTGCCAGGCGTGCATGGTTTTAAACTGCCGGGCATATTCCACCGGCGAAAGCCAGGTTTCGCAGAAATCCGCGCCAAAACCCAGCAGAAAGTCCGCCTCCCGGATCTGCCAGGAACCGATGGCATTTACGCCAAAAACCTGCTGGTTGGCCGCCCGGATCTTTTCAAAGGAAAAGGGCTCAAAAACAAGGGGCTCTGTGCTGTTTGCCGCTGCAAGGACTTTTTTGAAAACATCCATGCGCATGTCGCCCTCGATTTGCGTGATCATGCGCACCCGGTTTTCGCCTTTGGCTGCGGCGGCTTTTGTTTTTTCCGCCAGCAGGGCCAGGGCCCTGTCAAATCCGATGGTTTTCCAGGTATTGTTTTCCCTGACGCGGGGCTTTTTAAGCCGGTCCGGATGATAGATTTCCTGAAGGGCGGCCTGGCCGCGGATGCAAAGTTTGCCCTTGTTGACCGGGTGCAGCGGGTTGCCTTCGAGCTTGATAACGCGCCCCTCCCGGTTTTTGGCCAGCACTCCGCAGCCGGCCGGACACTGGCGGCAGGTCGAGGCATACCAGATGTCCTTTCCCGGTATCATGTCGTCTTCAAGCCGGACCAGGGAATAAAGGTTTTTCTCATTTTCCAGGGTGCATGCGGAAACAAACGCCAGGCTTCCCATGCCCGAAAGCTTCAGAAAGGTTCGACGATCCATGCGCCAAAACCCCTTTACTTTCTGGTGAACTGAGAGGTCTCGGTGGAGTCGGCCATGGCGCCGGTGGAGGCCTTGCCGCCGGTGATGGTGGTCATGACCCGGTCAAAATAGCCCGTACCCACAAACTTCTGGTGGGTGGTGGCCATGTAGCCGTCCTCCTTCTCATGTTTGAACTCCTCCTGCTGGAAGCGCGAATACGCCGCCATGCCCTCGTCGCGATAACTGCGGGCCATTTCGAACATCCCCAGGTTCAGAGAATGGAACCCGGCCAGGGTGACAAACTGGAACTTGTAGCCCATGGCCCCCAGTTCCCGCTGGAACCGGGAAAGGGCGGCACTGTCAAGGTTGGCCTGCCAGTTAAAGGATGGCGAACAGTTATAGCACAGCAGCTTGTCCGGGTACTGGGCGCGGATGCCTTCGGCAAACTGCCGGGCCTGGTCCAGGTCCGGCACCGAGGTCTCACACCAGACCATGTCCGCATACGGGGCATAGGAAAGGCCCCGGGCAATGGCGGATTCAACACCGGGCTGGATCCAGTAATAGCCTTCATCCGAGCGCTCCTGGCTGACCATAAAGGGCCGGTCCCGCTCGTCAATGTCACTTGTCAAAAGCTTTGCTGCATCGGCATCCGTGCGGGCGATCAAAAGCGTGGGGGCACCGCAGATATCTGCGGACAAACGGGCGGCAATCAGCTTGGTGATAAACTCCCGGGTGGGCACCAGGACCTTGCCGCCGAGATGGCCGCACTTTTTGGCTGAAGCCAGCTGGTCCTCGAAATGGACAGCCGCGGCCCCGGCTTCGATCATGAACTTCATGATCTCAAATGCGTTTAACGGCCCCCCGAATCCGGCTTCGGCATCTGCGATCACAGGGGCGTACCAGTAAGGCCCGTCCTGCCTGCAGTCGAGCACCTGGATCTGATCGGCGCGCTTAAAGGCGTTGTTGATCCGCCGGACCACGTTGGGCACGCTGTTTGCCGGATACAGGCTCTGGTCCGGATACATCTCGCCGGCTGCGTTATTGTCTGCCGCCACCTGCCATCCGCTCACATAAATGGCCTTCAGACCCGCTTCCACCTGCTGTACGGCCTGGTTTCCGGTCAGCGCGCCCAAAGCCGGCACAAACTCTTCTGTGTGCAGAAGCCGCCACAGGCGCTTGGCCCCGGCATCGGCCCAGGAGTACTGCACCGGCAGCGTACCCCGCAGATGAAGGACATCTGAGGCCGTATACGGCCGGGTCACGCCCTTCCACCTGGGATCGCTCTTCCATGATTGGTCAAGCTGATCGATTTCCTCTGTATCAATGAGATGACAGGACAGCTTTGATTCCAGCTCCACGGCCTGCTCGTTGATGGTCTTGATCATAGAGATTCCTTTTCTCCGGGGGTTGAATGCACAGATCCGCCCGCATCAGCTGGGACGCTGGGGCGGTTTCACAGAAAAGGTAATTCCGGTTTGCATATTTTGCACATGATTTTCTGTTTTATGCAAGAGCCGGAGAAAGAATCAGGAATTCAGACAGAAAAAAACTGGCCCGAATATGAATTCTGGCTTATAAAAAAGAATAATCATGGGACAGGGGCCTTGAAAACCAGCCTGCCTGTCCCTGGCGATTTGAAAGGAGACACAGCCCTGGACGGAAAACAACACGTCTTTTTGTCCGTGGCAGAGGCGATTGACGCCATTCGAACCGATTTTCACCAATACCCACCCCAGCGCCGCCTTTTCATGGACCTCTGCCCTCTGATTTTGGGCCCGGAGATTACGGTCGCAGATGATCCCCGCTGCCAGTGCATGTGGATATCCAAGCCGGGCCGCACGCGCAAAACGCACATGCGCCGCACCACAGCCCGGGAACTGGGAAGGGTCCTGTTAAACGCACTGGAAAACGGGCCCCCTTCAGCCGAGGTCCTGGCGGAAATATGCCGGCACCCGAAAGCATGCGAAAAAAACCGGGTGTGCGGGGTTTGATGACTAATTGCCGTATCGGGCAAAAATCTCAGCCATGGCCTTTTCATACCAGACCTTCAAACGGTAGTTTTGGATAAATCCGTTATGCCCGCCGTGGGCATGCACGATCAGATTTGTCAGGTCATTTAAGCGCAATCCGTAAAAATCCTGCACCGGAATGATCGGATCATCTTTTGAAGTGATGATGGTGGTGGGTACGGCAATATTTTTCAGGGCTGCGCCGGTGAGGGTGTAGGTCCGGAAATAATCGGCCGGCCTGTCAAACGGACTGCAGCGGGGAAGCAGATCCGCGGTGAGCCCGAGGATGGTGTTGTGTGCCAGCACACCGGAAAAATCGTACAGATCCGGATACAACTGCTGCTTGCACGCCAGGGATTTTTTCCATTTTCTCAAAAAATAATACCTGTAAAAAAGCGTCCGGTCCACCACGTCCGTTGCCCGGCCCGGATCCAGCACCGGGCTGACGGCCACCACGTGACAGATTTCCGGTATGGAACGCCGCGAAAGCTCCCGGGCAATGCGAAGCGCGTAATTGCCGCCCAGGGAAAACCCGGCCACGAAAAACGGAACATCTGCGGCCAGTTTTGCCACCTGTTGTGCGGATTCAAAAACCTCGTCAAACAGGGTGCCGAAAAACAGCCCCTTGTTAAGATGATGGCTTTGACCATGATCCCGCAAGTTCAGGCGAAAAATATCATATCCCCGGTCAAACAGATACCTGGCCGTGGTGCGGACATAGGTGGATTGGGCGCTTCCCTCCCAGCCGTGGAGCAAAAGCACCAGGCCCTTTTTTACGGGCTTCGGCCCTGGCGAATAAAACCCCTGAAGACGTGCACCCTGGCTGGTTTCCAGGACATGTTCCCGGGCATCATTGATCACAGCACCGGTATTGGCCGCCCGGAACCGGGCGCTTGCCAGTAATGACTGGATGTGCGGGCCTTTTAACCCGGCCGGGGGAACAAAGCCATTTTGTGCAGACATTTCCGACTCCCTCTGAAAAACACATTGCTTGTCAATAAACACAAAAAATCTTTCTACCGGTTTTCCCTGTTTCTTTCAAGCCGGCATATACAAAAAGGCATTGACAAGCCCCCGGCCAGTCATTAATTTGTTGTGAACTTTTGCGCAGAACGCGAAACCCTGCAATCTGCGGCAAGCATCACAAAAAAAACATCTTCAGCAAAAAGGGAACAAACAGACATGAAAACGAAAATAGCGATCCCCTCGGCTGCGCCGGGCGGACTGGAAGCTCCCCTGGAAGCGCATTTCGGCCATTGCGACCTCTACACCCTGGTGGAAGTGGAAAATGATCAAATCCAGAACGTGGAAGTGGTGCCCAACATTCCCCATGCGCAGGGCGGGTGCATGGCGCCGGTTCAATATCTGGCGGACAAACAGGTGCAGAAACTGGTGGCAGGGGGAATGGGCATGCGCCCGCTTATGGGATTTAATCAAATGGGAATTGAGGTTTATTATGGTGAACAGGCCCCGACTGTTGGCTCTGCCGTGGACGCCCTGATCAGCGGCCGGCTGCGGCAGTTTACCCAGAATCACACCTGCGGCGGCGGAGCCGGCGGCTGCCATTGATCCAAACTCCCGTCAAATAACATCTGACGGGCTTTTATTCCTTTTCCTGCCTGGCGCCGGAACGCTCTCGCCCCCGGTGCCAGGCCCAGTTCTCGTAATACTCCCAACTGGCAATGCGATTGAGTTCCCTGATTTTCCGGTCTTTTTCCAAAAGACTGGAACGCAGTACATCGCCGATGGACAGCAGGCCGATACATTCCTTGTCTTCCATGACCAGGATATGGCGGATAAAAAGTCCCAAAAACATCTCCTCAAGCCGCTCTGAGGGCGTATCCGGGGCAACCGAAACCAGATCGGCATGCATGTAATCATCCACCACAGCCTTCTGCGGATCAAAGCCGGGCTCCAGCATATTGTTCAAAAAATCCCGCTCGGTCCATATTCCGGCAATCCGCCTTTCCCTGCCGATTAACATGGAGCCGATATTATAGGCTGCCATTTGTTTGAGCACCTCGATAACCCGGGACCCCGGGAGCATGGTGACAAGGTTTGTGGTCCTTTTTTCCTGCAATATTTCGGCTGCTGTTTTCATGTTTGTCTCCCTGTTGATACGATGATTGCAAAAACATAACGTCCCTCCGGCCGGTGCGCAAACAGATGACCCGGGCCCGGCATTGTATAATCTGGTTGCTATTGAATTGATTTTTTCTTATGATTTGGTAAGAATTCCGGCATCAAAGGCCTGTCCAACCCGGGGGATGGATGAAATACCAGAAACTTCTCTACTTCCTTCAAAACGTCGGTAAAAACCCGTCAGCCCTGATTTATGAAGACGAGCTGACAGGGCTCAACAACCGGCGATACCTGTTTCACCACTGCCAGAACGCCATTGACTGGCAGGCCCTTGACCGTCGGCCGGTCAGCCTGGTGATGATCAATATTGATTATTTCAAACGGATCAACAACCAGTACGGTCACAACACAGGTGATCAGGCCCTGATCCATGCCGCGGAAAGCATCCGCACGGCAGCTCCGGAAAATGGCGTCTGCGTACGCTATGCCGGGGACAGCTTTTTTCTGCTCCTGGCCGATCACAGTAAACCCGAAGCCCGCAGCATTGCTGAAAAGCTGCTGTATCAGATCCGCAGACAACCCTTTTCCGCCCCTGAAGCCGGAACCCGGATACCGCTGAGCCTGAGCATCGGCATTGCCGGCGCGCCTGAAGACGCCGCTGAGATCAAAAACCTGATCCACAAGGCTGACACAGCCATGCAGGCCGCCCGCAAAGCCGGACGGGACCGGTGCATGGATGCAGCAGAAGTCAGCGATGCCGGGGTGTTTCCCAAAACCGCCCTGCAATACCTGGAAAATGCCGGCCTTGCCGGAAGGGGTGACCAGCTGGCAAGGATGCGGGAATCACTCCGGCATTTTAACCAGGGCCAAAGCCGCATGGTCATTGTGGACGGCGCTCCGGGCATCGGCAAAACCCGCTTTTTGACCACAATTGAAAAGGACCTGGAGGAAAATTTACAGCCCGTCCGGGTCCAGGGGATCATCCAGGAGGCTTTCCGGCCCTATTACCTGGCCGCCTACATTGCCATGGCCCTGATGAACAGGCTGGAGGACAAGGGCCTGTCCATTTTAAAACAAGCAGATGATTCGGAAATCGACCGGCTTGCCCAGGTGATTCCCCAGATCCGGGAAGGCGAGGCCCCTCTGCCGGAAAATGACCCTGAGGCGCGCGAGGCTGTCTTTGAATCCTTTACCCGGTTTATCATCCGCCTGGCCGGCGGCCGCCCCCTGGCGGTGCTTGTTGACGATCTTCACTACTGCGATCCGGCCTCCCTTCACCTGATCCGGATGCTGATGCAAAGCAGGCGGGTTCCGGTATTTTTCTGCGGCACCGCGGCCCGGGAAAAACAAACCATCGGCGAAGCCGTGTCCCTGGATCTGTTCCGGAACGCGTACTCTGAAGAACTCGAAATCCAGGACATTGCCCTTACCCCCTTGAGCCAGTCCGATATCGAAACCCACCTGGATGCCATATTCCCCGGCATTCAGGTGCCCAGGGGCCTTTGCCGGGAAATGGCCCGGGTAACCCGCGGAAATCCATTATTTTTAACCGAAATCATCAGGAAAATGATCCAGGACGGCCATATTGTCAAAAAAAACGGCAAATGGACGGTTTCTGCCCTGGACAAGGAGTATTTCCCCCGCTCTTTGGAGAAAATCATCCGCTTGAAAATGAATTCCCTGGACGAGGACAGCCGGCGGTTTCTGGACCAGGCATCGGCTTTTGGCGAATCCACGTTTTTAAGCATGCTTGCCGGCATCACCCGGGATTACTCGGCCCGGCTCTATGAAATCATCGACAATGCCGAGCAGCAGGGCATCGTTGAAACGGAATTTGCTGCTGATGACGAAAACATCCGTTTTTCCAGCAAACAAGTCAGAGATATTATTTACGACGGCATCAGCCCGGCGGAAAAAAAGCTGCTTCACCAGCAGATCGGCATCTACCAGGAATCGTTGTTTCAACAGAACCTGCTGCCTTCTGCCGCGTTTCTGGCCCATCATTTCAGCCGGTCTGATGAAATCGAAAAAGCCCGGGAGTACAAGGAATTCCAGGACAACTGGAACCAGCATCTGTTCCGGGAAGACGAAATGGAAAACTGGAGCGCCGATTTTGACCCGGAAACTGTTGACCGGGATGAAACCGGCCCGGAAACCGGACTGGGCGATGAACGCCTGCCCCCCCAGGCCCGGCAGCTGGTGCCGCACCTGCTCCGTGCGCTGCTGGTGGCTGTGCGAAACACCAGGCTTTATCCGGCGGGCAGCAAATCGGTTGTCACCGCCTCAAGGGACCTGCTGCGCATACTGGAACGAATCTTTTATACCAACAGCCAGGTTTCCATCACCGTTGAAGGCGATGACCTCTGGATTAACGGGGAAAAAATCCGGGATGCCGCCCCATCCGGTGTTTCCGCCAATATCCGGGCACTTTTTTCCCGCATGGAAATCAAAAGCCTGATATTCAAATACGGCACAGCCGAAACCGAGCTGCAGCGCGTACTCGACGAAATCAGCCAGGCCGGCAGAAAGACCATCCCGCCGGGATTCTGGAAGAGCTTTGCAGACCGGCACAATCTTACCTGCGTGCATGTCCGCCAGGTCACTTATACGCGGGTTGAAACATCTGACGCCCCGGCAGAAGACCCGCTGGAAATCCCGGATGCGTCCCCTGAGGAAGCGGCAAGGTCTTCAGATACCCAAACCCGGCAGGCGCAACGGATCATCGGGGCATTTCTGGGCACTTACAGCAAATTCCGGCTTTATCCCGCCGGCGGACCTGTCACCCGGGAAGCGGTGGCCATGCTCATGGGCGAACTCCAGGCGGTTTTTGCAAGTCAGCCGATCATTGTATTCTCCCGGGTAAAAAACAGCCTGCTCATCAACGGGGCAAAGGTGGATCCCAGTGGTTTTGAGGCCCTGTATAGCGGCATGACCCGCTTTATGACCCATACCGGCATCCACAGCCTGACACTGACTTCCGGGATAACGGAAAAGGATCTGAACACGTTTTTTCAGGCCTGTTTTGAGTTACCCGAGGACCGGCAGGAGCTGGCCGGGTTCTGGCAAAAACTGGCAAACAGGCACAAACTGTCCGGTCTTTTGATCAATCAGCGCCTCTACGATGAGCAGCACATTCACGCCAGGGCTGAAATGACGGAAGCAGAAGACGACCAGAGCCGTCAACACGCATCCGCCGGGGAAAAAACAGCAGCTGACGAGTCCGAATCGGAAAGCGATGCACCACCCGACCCCATGTCCGGTGAGGATGATCAAGCGCTTGCCGCCCGGCTGCGGGACCTGTTTTTAAAAGGGGAAACCGAAAAGGTCAAAAGGATTTTGCAGCAGCTGGCCCATTTGCATGACGCTTCCGACAAAACGGAAAAAATCAGGATCCGCAACCGCTTTTACGCTGTTCTGGATCCCCCCGGATGGCAGCCGGCCGGGGCTTATCTCAAGCTGGTACTCAGCGCGCTCATGCCGCTTATCGAGGCTGAAACCCACGGCCCCGCCGTGCGCCAGGCCGCAGACAGGCTTCATCAATGCGCGGCATCCCTGATTCTTTACGGGGAATACCCGGCAGCCGCCTGGATTTTCTCCCGGCTCCTGCAGCATCCGGTACTGACCGCAGACAGCGGCATGGAGCCATCTGACCGGCCCCAGGTTCTTGGCCGGCAGCTGGATACGGAAATCGTGGACATACTCCGGGCGGACATGAAGGCTTCAGACAGGCAACGCCGTCAGCAGGCCTGCCAGCTCATCAGCACCCTGGGCACCGGCATGACCCCAATGCTCATTGAAATCATCACCCAGGAAGAAGACATCCGGGTCAGGCGGCTGGCTGCCCGGCTGCTGGCCAACTTCGGCCAGGCAGGCGCCGACCGGCTCAAGTCCGCGCTGATTCATGAAACCCGGGAAGATGCAAAAATAAAAATTCTGGAAATCATAGACGGGGTGACAACCGAGCTGACCACAGAGCTTCGCTACACAATGGCAGACGCAAATCAACATGTCCGGCGGGCCGCTTTCCGGCTCATCCAGAAAATTGACAAGCCCGAAACCACATCCCTGCTCGGTGAACTGGCCGGCAGCCGGGATTCAGAACTGGCAGCAGAAGCGATCAATCATCTGGGCACGAGAAAATCCGCCCAGGCAGCCGGGATTCTGATGGAACTGGTGGAGAAGAGAAACGACCCGGAGCTGCTGTGCGCCGTGTGCCGGGCCATGGGCCAGCACGCCAGCGACCGGTTCCTCCAGTCCCTGGAAAAAATTTTGTTTTCACAGCGACGTGTGTTTAAAAAACGGCTTTATCCGACCCGGGTGCGCATCGCAGCGGCTTACGCCGTCTCCAGGACGCCCGGACCCCGGGCGCGGCAAATGATCGATGCGCTCAAAAACGACAAAGACCCCCGGGTACGGGAAGCGGCAACAATGATGAGCTAAGGGAGGTTACTTGACCACGCGCAGATGCCCCATCTGCCGGAGTCTCTCCCACAACTTCCGCAGGATCACGCGTACCGCTCCGGAAGCTTCCAGATCCGGTTTTTCCGCCTGCTGCCGGCAGGATTCCAGCAGCGCGGAGTTGCCGGCATCCAGACCGAATTCTTCAAGAATCGGTTCGCCCAGGATGTCTTTTAAGCCGGCCAGATCATCGCCCGGCCGGCTGGCCACCCTGGACTTGGTTTTTGCGCTCAGGCGTTCCAAAAGCAGATTCACGGCTTCATCCACGCTTGCGGGCAGCTGGTTATCTGAATCCGCGGCATTCTCCCGGCCGGGGAAAAACTCCGCGGCATTGGGCATGGCCCCGGAAATGGCATCCATGTGAAGCACCATTTCCAGCAGATTCCAGGTCAGCTCGTAAATGCTCTCATCCTTGCTGGCACGGGGGCCGGCCACATTTAACACATGAACTTCGTGGCCCCTTAACCACTCGTAAACATCAATGGCCGCATCAAAGACAATAACGGTTTCCAGGTCCACATGGACACAGGGCCGCCCGTGTTTTTGCGCAACCTCAAATGTCAGAAGGGAACCGCCGGACAGCGGTCCCCGGCTGACAATCAGGGTACCGTCCGAGTCTTCGACATTTTTTTCCGTGCGCCGGGCATAGCCGCCGCCGGGCAATTCACTCAGCCCGTAGCGGTCCGGAATCAGACCGTCTTCAGCCATGCGGCCCTCGGGCATCCAGCCGCCGTGGTTCATATCGTATTCAATGGCAAAATCCAGGGCGGCCCGGTCTGCGCCGGTCTGACCGCCTGAAACAATTTTTGTTATCTGCATGGCAATATCATCCATTGGCTTGCAATTTCTGGGTTGACCGGAACAACGGAAATCACCCGGGCGTCTTCGCCCGGCAGGGTCACTTCCACCTCTGCGGGCTGATCTCCCGCGGCCTTGCTGTAGCCGGCGCATATGGCCGCTGCCTGCCGGATGCAGGCACCGGAGCTGGACTCCAAAATGACGCCCAGGGGGCCGGCCATCTGATTCATCCGGAGGCGGGCGTCTGCATCCGGGTCATACAGACGGGCAATCTGCTCGTTTTCTGCCTTGTTGCGGCCCATCACCAGCTTTGTCCCGGCATCCAGGCGCAAATGACGGCCGTATTTGAGCAAATCCAGCTCCCGCCTGAGCCATTTCCGCCTGTGGGCCATCAGGTCCTTTAACCGCCCGGCAAACCCGGCATCCGTCAGCAGGCACCCGCCGGCCGGGGCCGGGTAATCGGTGATGGCCAATTGTTTTGCCAGCGCCATCTGGGGCTTTCTGGACCGCCCGGAAAAATCGCAGAGCTGATCGCGGTCCACCAGGCCCTTTTCTTCCATGGGTGTCATTGGCAGGTTTTTGGCCGACAGCGGACGCAGGATATATCCGTCATAGCCCGAGCGTTTCTCCACATATCGCAAAGACGGTTTGACCTGGCTCATGGGCCGCTGGCCCACCACCTCTCCGGAAAACAGAAAATCCGCGCCGATTTCTTCCATCATTTCCCCGGCAATGCGAAACATCAGGGCATGGCAGTCCATGCACGGATTGACGAACTGGCCGTAGCCCGCCGGCGGGGCGGCCAGCATTGGCAAATAACGATCCGTGATATCTTTGACAATCAGCTCAATGCCGGTCTGCGCGGCTGCGGCCCGGGCTTTTTCCGCATCAAAAAAAGGGGTTTCAAAGCTGATCCACACCACGTCAATGCCCTGGCCGCGAAGCACAAGCCCGGCCAGGATGCTGTCAAGACCCCCGGAGCAAAGCCCCAGGGCTCTTGTTTTTTTTTTGCCGCAATCCATGGTATGAAAAGCCAAAATATTTGTGGCGCTATGGTAATTCATATTCATTTTTATTGATGGGTCAACAAATTCAAACTTTTTATCCAGTGCCGCGCCACCGGGACGATCACGTCCCGCTCTGACAACGCACAAAAATCAACAGGCCTGTTTCACATGACCGGAAAAAAAAATCGCATACGCGAAATTCGACAGATATTAAGGGCCCAATACCCGGATGTCAAGACGCAGTTGAAACACAACAACGCGTTTGAACTGCTGGTGGCCACCATTCTTTCGGCCCAGTGCACCGACCGGCAGGTCAATGCGGTTGTGGGCCCCTTATTTGAAAAATTCAAAACACCCAATGATTTTGCCGAAGCCGACCTCAAAGAAATTGAAACCCTGATCCGGTCCACGGGGTTTTACAAAAACAAGGCAAAGCATATCCAAAACTGCGCCCGGGATCTGGCCGAGCGGTTCAACGGCCGGGTGCCCGGCAACCTGGAGGATCTGGTGTCGCTGCCCGGCGTGGGGCGCAAAACCGCAAACGTGGTGCTGGGAGCGGCCTTTGGCATTCCCGGAATGGTGGTTGACACCCATGTGGCGCGCATCTCCCGCCGCCTGGATATGACCCGCAACAAAGATCCGGAAAAAATCGAGGCCGATCTCATGACGGTGATCCCCAAAAAGGAGTGGAATAATTTTTCCCTGCACCTGATTTTTTTCGGCCGGCAGATCTGCAAGGCCAGAAAACCCGAATGCGAAAACTGTTTTCTGGCCCATCTCTGTTATTCAGAAGACAAAAGAACCTAAGGAGTTTTGCCGGTCAGGGCCTCGTAAGCCTCCTGGATTTCCAGAAACCGCTGTCTGGCCAGTTCCTGGAATTCCTCCCCGAGATGGGAGACCTTGTCGGGATGATACTGGTGGGCCAGCCGGCGGTAAGCCTCGTGGATTTCCTGGCTGGATGCGCCGGCTGAAAGGCCCAGCACTGTATAGGGGTCCTTTTTGCCGGCTGTCTGCTGCCGCCCCCCGGTACTCCGCTCCTGATCTTTGGATTTTCCGGTGTTCGAGCCGCCCGTGCCGAAAAGCCAGCCGGCAATACGGGAAATAAAGGCGGGCCAGCGGCCGGTTTTCAGGTAATAAATCAGCAGGGCCACCAGCCCGAGATCATCGAGTCTGCCGGCAATGGGGAAAAAATCCGGCAGCAGATCCACCGGGCTGATGATATAGATCAGGCCCAGCACGATAATAAGAACGACCCAGAAGGGATTCATCAGCTTCTCAGGGTGGCTTTAATGCGCAGGGGGTTGGCCAGCAGCCCCAGGGCCGAAAGAATCGAGGGGCAAAGCACGTCTGCGGCATTGACGGTCTCCACACAGGCGCCCTCATCGAGCAGAACGCAGATGCCAAGGGCGGATTCAGCCAGCATGAGCCGGTCGTTTCTGCCGTTTCCAATGGCAGCGGTGTTTTTCGCCCCCAGCTGCCGGACATACTCGCGCTTGGCTGCCGACTGGTCGCCTGCAGGCAGAATCGAAAGGCTGCAGGGCATGGCTTTAAGCTCTGCAGCCGCCTTGCCAAAGGTGTCGGCGGTCAGCACGTGCAGTTCCAGTTCACCCGCCAGGTTTTCCAGAGCCCGGTCCACGCCGGCCACGGCCCGGCCGTCGACTGCCAGGGTGCCGTTATAATCCATGACCACGTATTTGAGATCCAGGGTGCCGTATCCCGGTATATCGATTTTCAAACCCGCCCCTTTTGATTTGCTTGTGATTTTTTTAAATCCAGACCCGGGCAATTGGGCCGGATCTTTTCCTGATCCATATCAATACTAAAAGCCTGATTTTTGTCAAGGGAGCAACCCGTCCCCCGTCGGCCCGGACGCGAAAAGCCCTGCAAGATCTTTATATTTGCAGGATATTGCACAAAAACAAAAAATTGCCCGAAACTTTCCAACAAGTGAAATTGCCTTGAAACTTCAATGACATTTTGTTACTTGGAAAATATTTTCATACAGATTTTCATTTATTTTTAAAAACCAGCCAAAAAGAGGTACACATGCCAACGCAATTTAGCAGGGAAGAATACCGGAAACTCATGGATCTGGCCATGATCGCCAGTTGGGTTCTTCACGTGTTTGAAACCGAGGAAAATCCCGAAACCCGGGACTATGACCAGGTGATCCAAAAGATTTACGAAGGAGCCCGGGAAAAGGGCCTGGGCGACCTGGTGGCCTATGACGAGCAGGCGGACGCATATCAGCCCACCCCGGATTACGAGGAGGAATCCGAGGTCATGGACCTGCTCGAGGATTTCGAGGACAACCTGTTCTGGTTCGGCCTGGCCCAGCGCATGGCTCTGAAAACCCTTGTGGACAAAAAGGGTATTGAAACCTATGACGAGCTTTTTGACGAGGAGAACGCCGCCCAGCTCCGGGCTCTGGAATCGCTGTTTGCCGACGAGTTCTACGAAAACGGTTTAAACAACATCCATGCAGACCTCAGCACGGATGTATCCGGTTCCGACATCCCCAAAGAGCCTCACTGAGATGGACGCATTCACAAACGACAGCTTCGGCGAGACAGCATCCCGGCTCATGGATGCGGCCCTGGGAAAAATCCCGGCGGACCTGGTTGTGATCAATGCCCGGGTGCTAAACGTGTTTACCGGCGAATTGCCGGAAAACTGCGGAATTTGCGTCAAGGACGGCAAAATCGCCTACGTGGGCCCGGGCGTGGAAAAAATGGCGGATGCGGATACCCGCGTCATTGACGCCGGCGGCATGACCGTGATTCCCGGATTTATTGACGGCCATACCCACATGGCCGCATCCCTGGTCCCGGAGGAATTTCTCAAATATGCCATGACCGGGGGCACCACCACCATTGTCACGGAAGTCTTTGAGGGCTATTTTGCCGCCGGCCTGGCCGGGGTCACCGACTACCTGGCCGCCTGCAGTGAACAACCCATCAAGATCTTTGCCACCGCCCCGGCCATGGTGTCCATCAGCAGCCTCTCGGCCGGAATTGACACAGAAGACCTGCAGGCCCTGCTTTCCCGGCCCGAGATTCTGGGCATGGGCGAGGCTTACTGGCAGGAGGTGCTCCAGCATCCGGAGCGCTACATGGCGGCGTTTGAAATGGTGCGCAAATCCGGCAAAACCCTGGAGGGCCACACAGCCGGAGCCAGCGAGCAGAAACTGGCGGCCTATCTGGCCGCCGGCATATCATCCTGTCATGAACCCATTTCCGCAGAAGAAGCCCTGTCCCGGCTGCGCCAGGGTCTTTGCGTGATGATCCGCGAAGGCAGCGTGCGAAAAGACCTGGAAGCCGTATCCGAGATCCGGCACAAAAACATCGACCTGCGCCGGGCCGCCCTGGTCTCAGACGGCATCACCCCCGAGGCTTTGAGCCGGTCCGGCTACATGGAAACCCTTGTGCAAAAAGCCATTGACCTGGGCTTTGCCCCTGTGGACGCCATCCGCATGGCCACCTTAAACGTGGCCGAACACTTCCGAATGGATCTGCAGATCGGTTCCGTGGCCCCGGGCCGGGATGCGGATTTTCTGCTCATACCCGATATTTCCACCATTCGGGCCCGGTGCGTGGTCTCCCGGGGACAGGTCATTGCGGAAAACGGCAAACTGCTCGTTTCCCCAAGGCCCCACGTGTTTTCCCAAACCGCTTACAACACCATGCGACTGCCAAGGGACCTGGATGCGGCCGACTTTGCGGTCACCGCCCCGGATTCGGGACCCGTCCAGCGCATCCGGGTCATGGAAATGGTCACAGACCTTGTCACCCGGGAAAAAATCATGGACCTGCCCGTGGCCAACGGCGGAATTGCGGCAGATCCGGAAAACGATATTGCCAAGGCAGCGGCTGTCAACTTCCGCCAGGACCCGGGAAGGTGCTTTACCGGGCTGGTAAAGGGATTTGGCATAACGGCCGGGGCAATGGCGGCAAGCGGCGCCTGGGACACCTCGGATCTTGTGGCCGTGGGGGTCAATGACGCGGACATGGCCGCTGCAATCAACCGGGTCAGTCACAACAGCGGCGGCATTGTTGCGGTAAAACACGGCCGGGTGATCGGTGAACTGGCCCTGCCCGTTCTCGGGGTCATGACAGAACAGCCCATGGCCGACATCATCGAAGCCAACCGCGAAATCAAATCCGCTGCAAAATCCCTTGGAATTGCCTTTCCCGATCCGGTGCTGAGCCTTTTGACCCTTACCGGGGCGGCCATCCCGTTTATCCGGATCTGCGAGCAGGGGCTGGTGGATTTGAAAACCGGTCAACGCCTTGACCTGTTTGCATAAAACCGCCCCGGCAGCGGAACGTTTTATGCACTCAGGCGCAAATCCGCCATGTACGGGAAATGATCCGACGGGTAAAACCCGTCTTCCTGGTATTTTATGATCCGGACATGATCAACCGAAAATTCTTTGCTTGCCAGTATCCAGTCGATGCGGCTTTTTTGGGGAATACCGGTAAACCCGTGGCTGGTGAAACTGTCCGGGCCGCAGCCCCCGCCTGACTGCTGCCAGGTATCTTTCAGGCCAACCGCCGGGTCTGTCAGGATCTGGTGGACATCGGCTTCGGGCTCCTCGTTGAAATCGCCCATGACCAGCCTGGGCAAACCGGTGCGTCCGGCCTGCTCCGCAATGATCTTTGCCTGGTGAAACCTGGCCTGTTTGCCGATGTGATCCAGGTGGGTGACAACCGCACAAATGTTTCGGCCTTCATCCTCCCGGCAGGCAAGCTCGGCATAGCTCATCATCCGGGGAAAAGCGCTGTCCCAGTCCTTGCTCATGTAAACATCCGGGGTCTTTGACAGCCAGAGGTCCCTGCCTCCCGTGATCTCAAACCGGTCTTTGCGCACAAACAGGGTCGGGCACTGGGCCTTTTGGTCTTCCTGGCGGCCGGGCATGTGGATCCGGTAATCCGGAAGGTTGTCTGCCAGGTACATGAGCTGATCCCATTTCCCCTCCTGGGTGCCCAGGATGTCCGGGGCATGCTTTTCAATGACCCGCACGACCATGGCCCTTCTGCACTCCCAGGCATTTTGCCCGTCCCGGTCGTTTTCAAACCGCAGATTAAACGTCATCACCCGCAAATTCATCTGATTCCCCGTCGTTTTTGTCCGGATGGCGTACGCCGCATTTCATGATGCATAAAACCGGATCATTCATAGGACTGATAACTTTTTTCCTCCACCAGCTCGGATCCGCAGGCAAGGTTGATTTCCCGCTTGACCGCAGCGCGCTTATCATTGTTGAAGTAAACGCTTCTGGCAAGGGAGATGAATTCATCATCAAAGGATTTGGTCCGCTCCTTTTCCCGGATGGCATCCTCGATATCCCACAGCCGGCCGTTGATCTCATAGAGCTGCAGGTATTGGGGGCTTGTCTCGTCAACGCCCGCAGCCGCCATGGCCGTTTTGAGCAGAGCAAATTCCCTGTTGATATTGCGCAGTTTTTCCGGATCATGAATCCGCTCGGACTTGATGTGGACAATGGTGGCCTTGTCCACCAGTTCACCCACAGAGACCTCAACCTTCATTGCTGTTCCTTTCCGCACAAACGGTGCATATGGGACAAATCCATTGATTTTTTAAGGCAAACCATATAGTGTAGCCCAACTGATTTCAAGTCCAATCTCACTGAAAAAAAAGGCGTTGTCCGGCAATTCCGGGCCGGGGCTGCCCCTTTGACGCATAAAAAATGCTTGAACCCGCACCTGAAAAAATCTGTCTGATCCGCACCTCTGCCGTGGGCGACACGGTACATGCCCTGGCTTTGGCCAACGGACTGAAACAAGGTTTTCCCAATGCCAGCCTGACATGGGTGCTGCAGACCATTCCCTATGAAATGGTCATGCACCAGCCGTGCGTGGATCGGTTTATCACCTTTGACCGCAAAACCGGTCCGGCAGGCTGGCGGAAACTCATCGCGGATCTTCGCCAACAGCGCTTTGACCTGGCCGTGATCCCGCAGGTCAGCGCCAAAGTCAGCCTGATCGCCCTGTTTACCCCGGCAAAAATCAAGCTCGGATTTGACTGGCACCGGTCCCGGGAACTGCACTGGCTGGCCACAAATCACCATATTCCCGGCCGCCGCCCTATGGGGCATGTGCAGGACCAGTTTTTCGAATTTCTGGAATACCTGGGGATCGGCAACTTTACAAAAACCTGGGATTTCTGTTTTACCCCGGAGGAGCGCAGATGGCAGAAGGCCTATTTTGACCGCATTGACCACCCGGTTGCCGGCTTTGTCATTGCCACGGCCCACCGGCAAAAGGAATGGGCCCCGGCCTGCTACGCCCGGGTCATGGACGCGGTCAAATCCCGCCTGGGCCTTGAGCCGGTGATGATCGGCGGACCCAGCGCCCGGGAAAAACAGATTGCAGAAGAAATTACCGCCCATTGCAAATGCCGGCCTGTCATTGCCCTGGAAAAACCCATCCGCCGCACCATGATGCAGCTTCAGGGCTGCCGCCTGGTGGTGTCCCCGGATACCGGACCTTTACACATTGCCGTGGCAATGGGGGTTCCCACCATCGGGCTCTATGGATACTCCAACCCCAGGCGCTGCGGCCCCTACCGGTTCCATGACCTCTTGATCGACCACTACAACGATCCGGATGCACAACACGCGCCGATTACCCGCAAAACCAAGCCGGGCCGGATGGAAACCATCACCCCGGAAGAAGTGATTGAAAAAATACAATACTGCCTCACAGCCTACCCGGAGCCGGAAAATCTGCCGGAGGGGGCCAAATGATAACACTTCAGCGCCACCGGGGATATCGGTTCGGCTCAGGCCGGGGCCTGACCCGCCCGCAGATGGACCGGCTGGCAGAGTATTTTCAAATGCCGCCGCAAAACCCACAGGGCCGGCTCGGCGGGAGAACGGCTGTTCAAACCCCGGAGATCAAAGGCCTGGGCAAGGTGGTCATAAAGGCCTACTTCAGAGGCGGGCTGCCGGGCCGGGTCATTGAAAAAACCTACCTGGGCATCGGCCCGTGCCGGGGCCGGGCCGAATTTGAGATGCTAACCCGCATCCGCGCCATGGGCGTGCGGGCACCTGCACCGGTGGCCTTTGCATCCAAAGGGCGATTTTTACAAAACACATGGCTGGTCACCCGGCAGATCGAAAATGCCCGCACCCTTTCGGAACTGGCCATGGCCGATGAAAAAGCCGCAGCGCAGAGCATTTCCGCCGTGGCCGGCCAGGTGCGCAGATTGATTCAAAACCGGATCCTGCACGTGGATCTCCACCCGGGCAATATTTTGGTGAATGACTGCGGCAGGGTTTATATCATTGATTTTGACAAGGCGCTTCAAACAAAGGATGACGCCGCACGGCTGCGCCAGCGCTATGTGCGCAGGTGGCAAAGGGCGGTGATCAAACACGAACTGCCCCTGTTTCTCGATCCGTTGTTCCGCGACAGTCTCGGGGAATAAGAAAAGCGTTTTTTGGGCCGGCGCAAAAAAAATGCGGCGCAAACCGTAAAACTTACCGGCCTGCGCCGCAGGAGGGGATCGCTTGTTAAAATGCGGCTATTTTTTGCCCGCGCCGCGCTTGGAGGCCTTGATGGGGTTGATCTTGGCCGCCTTGGTATCGGCCCCGGCTTTGGACACGTGGGTGGCCAGGTTACAGGTGCCGTTTTTCCACTTTTTTTCCGGCTCCGGACACTTGCTGCAATACCAGCCGGATTCATAGGACACGCTTCGGCCGCAGCCGTTGCAGGACTCAATAATCTGATAGCAGGTACCGCCGTTATAAACACAGCCGTCTGCTGTCATAAAAGCACATTCCATTCCTTTTCGGGTGGTCTGGCAGATCATTTTTCTCTCAACTCCTTTTCTTACATGAAATAACGGCCCCGAAAGGGGCCGGAAATTTTTGACGCACTCATATCTGCCAAGCTTATGACAAATATAAAGAAATTATTTATATAGCAACGGGTTTGTCCTTGTCAAGATTTTTTATTGTTTCTGCATTCGCGCTGCCAGCAGGGCGGCACCAATGGCACCGTTTAACTGGGCATGCGGCGAAACGCGAATTTCAACATGCATTCGGCTTTCCAGGGCCCGGACCACTCCCTGGTTTCGTGCCACCCCGCCTGTCATCATCACCGGCGGAGTGACCCCCACGCGCCGGGCCATGGCCGAAATCCGGGAGGCAACGGATTCATGAATCCCGGCAATCATGTTCTGCCGGCTCTCCCCCCTGGAAATCAGGGAAATCACCTCGGATTCGGCAAAGACAGTACAGATGCTGCTGATGGCCGCCGGGGCGTCAGCCTCGGCCGAAAGCCGGCCAAAATCATCCAGATCCGCTTCCAGTGCCCGGGCCATGACCTCCAGGAATCGGCCCGTGCCTGCTGCGCACTTGTCATTCATGGCAAAATCGATCACCTTGCCGGTGCCATCGATTTTGATCACCTTGCTGTCCTGTCCGCCCACGTCCACCACAAACCGGATTTCCGGATCAATAAAATGCGCGCCCGCACCATGGCAGGTAATCTCGGTGACGGCCTTGTCGGCAAAATCCACGCTGTTTCTGCCGTAGCCCGTGGACACAATCACATCAATGTCATCTCTGCGGATACCGGTTTGGCCCAGAAGGGTTTCAAGCACCGAGTTTCCGGCTTTTGCCGCATGGTATCCTGTAAACTGCAGAGAAGTGCCGGCCAGTTTGCCGTCACGGATCAGCGCCGCCTTGGCGGTTATCGAACCAATATCAATGCCTGCGGTAATCATGCTGCTTTCCATCCCCGGGTGATATGCAGTGAATTCAGGATTTCAGGGTTTCCATAAAGGCGTCAATGCGGGTGTCAATCTGGCTTTCGGAAAAAGCGCGTTCATCGACCATGTCAGCCTCGATGATTAAGGTGGGCACCCCGAGCCGGTCCATGATCATCTGCCGAAGATCATACTGGCCCAGGGAATAGGGCTTGCAGGAACGGTTGGAATGCATCACCATCCCGTCCACGTGGTATTTTTCGATCATATTGGCCACAATATCAAACATCCTGTCAATGGAGATATTGATATACACTTTGGTATAGGTCTCGGCCATGGCTTCCAGAAAGGTCTGCCCGCCCATGTCCGGCAGCATCCCGCTCCAGGCCGAGGTGTAGGTGTCGGCCACCAGGGCCGCGTCATGGGCGGCAAATTTTTCAGACAGCCACCGGGTCTTGTACCACACCGGAAGATTGTCCCACAAAAGCCGGTATCTTTCATCCGGCACCATGGAAACGCCGTCTGCAATGCGCTGGTTTAATTCATCGTGCAGCTGCCGGTAATAATCCACCGCAGTCTGCGTGCCGCGCAGGGTGACAATCAGGGCCAGATGAAAAAAAGCATCAAATGCGGTCATGGGCGCCGGCCGGTGGGCGCAGGTGTCGAGCACGGCCTGCCAGAGCCCGGTGCCCTCCACGGAAAGCCGGCCCA
This sequence comes from Desulfosalsimonas sp., assembly GCF_055149105.1. NCBI lineage: Bacteria > Pseudomonadati > Thermodesulfobacteriota > Desulfobacteria > Desulfobacterales > Desulfosalsimonadaceae > Desulfosalsimonas > Desulfosalsimonas sp. The sequence goes on from NZ_JBSRLA010000015.1 coordinate 52,345, forward strand.
CTTCCTCCATGCGGTCATAGTCCATTTTGGTGCCGCAATGGGTCTCGAGAAAACCGATGTATTCGTAAATCTGGGAAAGCACGTATTTGCGGGCGGCATCGGAAAACTCCGTGTGCACAAAGGGCGTGTCCAGGATAAACAGGGGAACGTTGTAATACCGCGCCGCGGTTTCGTACCACTTGAGCACGGTGCCGCAGATATTGTTGCAGCACACCAGCATGTCGGGTTCGGGCAGACCGCCGATGGGCCCGGTTTTTTGCACGCTGTCGGCGATATCCGCCCGGGCATAGGAGCACAGATCCCGGGAATAGCCCATTTCCTCTGCTTTTTCACAAAGCTGCGCCCCCATCTTTGAAGCTCCGATCATGGCCCCGTGGTTTTCCGGGTACACCGGAATCACGTCCATGGCGATCAGGGGCTCAACCGGGCCGCCGCTGGTGATCCAGGCCACTTTTTTGCCCTGCTCCCGGGCGGTTTTGGCATCAATGTAATAATTGGTCATGATCTCCTTCATGCGGGAGACCGCCTGGATTTTGGGCGCTTTTTTTGCCGGATCATGCTTTTTTTGATTATCTGCCATTACTTGTCTCCCATACGCCCCGGGCTAGAGCATATCCACAAAGGTTTCCAAACGGGTGAGCAACTGGCCCCCGGGCGGGGGCTGGTCCTCGATTTCGATAAGCAGGCTCGGAATCTGTGCCGAATCGAGAAACTGCTTCAGGTAAGGGTAGTCAAAAGCGTGGGGATCACAGAATTTAAGCTGGAGAAACACAACCCCGTCTGCCCCCTGCTGCCGGGCCGCATCCACCAGATGCCGGCCCCTGGCGGTGATATCGGCATGCTTGGCCGGGCACACGCTGCGCGAAAGATACCGGTCCGCCACTGCTGCCACGGGATCTTCGGCGTATTCGTCAATGGCGCCCTCAAAATACCGGGCGCCGGTACACAAGTCATCCCATACCACGTCCGCCCCGGCCCGGGCCAGCAGATCATAGACGTCCGGATGGGTGCAGATGCCGCCGGCCAGCATCAGGCGCTTGCGGCCGGTCTGCGCTGCAGCCCCGGCAGAAGAGCCGACCTGATCCAGAAATGCGGTGATTTCACGCAAAAATGCCGCTGGTTCCATGACCATGGCCGCGGTCATGATCCAGTGCACGGCAGAGGGCTCAAACAGCCCGGGATTTTGACTTCTGAGTTCATATACGGCTTTTAATTGCTTTCGGATCTGGTTGTATTCACAAATGGCCGCGTTTATATCCGCATCACGGATTTGTTTGCCAAATGCGGCCTCAAGCTCCCGGCAAAACCCGGAGAGCACATCAATCATATACTGCCGGGCACTTTGCGTATTTAGCTTAACCGGCAACACCGCGTCAAAATGATGGGCAAAACCGGCATTTAACCGCCAGATATCCGACAGTCGCTGAATGGAATCACAGGTATGGGGAAACACCGCTCCATCGAGAAAATCCAGATTCCCCTTTAAGGCGTCCTCCAGGCCGCCGCGCACCAGGGAACAGCAATAGGACTGAAGATGGGTGTCCGCCAGGCTGATTTCCCCCCGGGTGCCAAACAGGCGAAAAGGCAGGATCCCGGCGGCATAAATGAGTTCAACGGGCGCATAGGAACAAAAAAATCCAAGGATGCTGCGGCCGGTTTCCTGTTTTACGCTGCGGCCGTAGCCTGCGGGATCGCGCCAGATGGACTGAAACCTTTCTGCTGAAGTCATGGAGTTTTCCTTATACAAAAATGATGGCACCGTAAAAAGTCTGATTTCAGATGGTGCCGTAAAAAGTTCAAGATCAAGGCTTGCACAATTTCGAAGAATGCAGCGTACTTATCCGTACGTGAAATTCTGAGAAATTGCGCGTAACGCAGATATTGGACTTTTTACGGCGCCATCAAAAATCAAGTCCGGTTTTTTTTGCAAAGTTCAATAATGTGTTTGCCCTGCACAGACATGCCTTGTTCATACCCTTGCGGCCAAAGCCCTGTCAAGGCGAAAAAACGAGCATTCGTTCGTTTTTGGCACTCCTTTTTCCCCCTCACCGGCCAAAAAACCATGTTTTTCGAAACAACTCCGTTCCCAACGAGATCAATCTAAACAATGCCTTCGTAAAATCAATAGAAATCGAAATATTGGCTAACATCCTGGAAATAAAATTAGAATACCCTTGACAAAATAATTAAATTCATTATTTATAGAATGGATTAAGGAAAAAGAAAACATACTATTAACCAATTCAATTGGAACAGAGAAAGGCATCCCATGGATCGGGAGAAAAAAACCAACAGTGAATTTATTATTGATGCATTGCTCACGGGCCGGGACCTGCGGTCTCCGGAAATTACACAGCTGGTCACCGAGCAATCCGGGAAAAGTATCAAAATCCAGGATATTGCCAGTATTCTGGCCAAATTAAGCAATAGCGAGAAATGCGACCTGGGCTTTTTCATCTATAAAAAAAGAAGCGCCAAGGGCTACACCTATCATCTGGTTCCCGAAGCCCTAACCCTTCCGGCAGAAGCGCTTTACGGGCTTACCCGCAAAACCGGAAAGAACCGCTACACTCTTGAACAAACCCTTGCCGATTATCCGGATCTCAAAAAATATGTCAGCTCCGCGCGCCTGAAAAACCGTGAAATCAAACATAACGCCAAAAAACGGCGCAAATCCATGGACAAAACCATTTCCGCCATCCGTCTGCCCAACCAGACGGCCAGCACGCGGCAAAACGAGGATTCCGACCAGGCCATCAAAATGCTGGTTGCCCAGGTTCTGGATGAAATCTCCGAGCAGGGCGGGCTGAACATTAACATCAACCTCAATGTCCGGTTTACCGGCATTGGCGAGGAATGACGGAACTGATCCATTAAAGCCAAATGACAAGCCCTTCTGAACGGAATCAAAAACTGAGCATCGCCCCGGAAAAACAGGGGGCAGCGGAATATATTAAAATCAGCTACCCCCTGCGTTATGGCTGCTACGGCGAAATCCGGACTCCGGCCCATATTTTCGAATTCCAGCCCAACGGCGAGATCCGGACCATCGCCGGCCGGACAGGCGGGTGGCTCACCTCTGCGGAATGGCTCAAGCGCACCGCCGGAAATGACTGGCAGTATTTTTCCGCAGGGGGTTACGCCGGGGCCCTGAACTACACGGGAGAATATTACGTCCCGTGCCTGCCCTACCAGACCAATGCCCTGTTTGGCGCCGACGCCTTTGAAAGACAGGAGGTCAGGGAAGCCTTTGCCGCCTGGCACCGGCTGCGCCGGGACCTGCAGCAACTTGATACAACACGGCTGGCTAAAAAACAAAGCGCATTTGTTCACCGTATCCTGGCAATGAATCCGCAAGTCCTGGAACAACGGGGCCGGCGCCTGCACGAAATCATCGGCGGGCCGGTCACTGTCCTGCCCCCGGACTGCCGACATGTTGAATACGATGTGATCCCGGTGGCCATCTCAAAAGGATGCCTGTATAATTGCCGGTTCTGCCGGGTCAAATCCGGGCGCGGTTTTTCCGTTTACCCGAAGCAGGCCGTTGAAGACCAGCTTCGCGAGCTGGCGCAATTCTACGGTGCCAACCGAATCAACTACAATTCGGTTTTTTTGGGCCAGCATGATGCCCTGCATGCCGGGGCGGATCCGATTTTTTTTGCCGCACGCAGGGCCTGGGATATTCTGGAAATCGGCCGATCGGTCATGAAAAACCCGCGGCTTTTTTTATTCGGCAGCGTGGATTCCATGCTGGCCGCAGACCCTCGCCTTTTTGCCGGCTTAAATGACCTGCCGTTTTACACATATATCAACATAGGCCTGGAATCCGGGGACACAGCCACTTTGTCCGCCCTGGGAAAGCCCCTGAATGCCAAAAAAGTAACAGCCGCTTTTGACCGGATGATGGAAATCAACCAGCAATACGACCGGGTGGAAGTCACTGCCAATTTCGTGATCGGCGCAGACCTGCCCGAATCCCACCTGCCCTCGATTCTGGAACTGACCCGCAGCCGGCTGGCGCATTTTTATGCCAAAGGGGCGGTCTACCTGTCCCCGCTTGAGCATATCGGGGACAAAAACCGGCTGCTGACCCGGTTTAATGAACTGAAAACCCGCTGCCGCCTGCCGGCCTATATTTATCTGATCCAGCGGCTCTGAAAAGAAGTGCCGATTTTGGGGCAAACGCCCGGCTGCAGGCCCGGATAATGCGATAAATGCGTCTGATATTCAGCCGGTTTTCGATTTTCGGGTTTCCATGTGCGCAAACATGTATATATTTATTAAAAGTAAAAACAATGTTCCGGTTTAAGATTAAGGTATTTGAAACAATCACCCGCAAAAAGGAGCCGAGGTTATGACGGTGCTGACCATTTCAAGGCAATTCGGAGCAGGCGGAAAAACCCTGGGAAAAACAGTATCAAAGCGGATGGGCTACACCCTGGCAGACGAAGACCTGGTGCAAATGGTTGCCGAACGCGCCAAAGTCTCCAACGATTGGGTAAAATCCATTGAAAAGGAAGCCGGGGGCTCGCTGCTGCGGTTTATGGACTACATGATCTCCAAAAGCTATGTTGACCGGGTTCTGGCTGAAACCAAAGGATACATTGACGAAAAAATCTATGTAAGTGCCCTGTATGAAATAATCGAAAAAATGGCCGATGAAGGCGACTGCGTGATCATCGGCCGGGGCGGGCAGTATATCCTGCGGGATCATCCCCGTGCCTTCCATATTCTGCTGGTGGGCAGACGCGAAGACCGGGTCCGGTTCATGATGGAAAACTATAATCTCACCCGCAAGCAGGCGGAAACCGCCATAACGGTCCAGGGCAAAAGACGGCGGGCCCTTTATAAAAAATTTGGAAAAGAGGACTATGATCATCCGAGCCTGTATGATCTTGTTTTGAACATGAGCCGGATTTCCATGAAAAAAGCCACAGACCTGACCTGCGATCTGATCCAGGGGTAGGCGCAATTTGGCAAACACATACCGAAGAACTGGCACGCATATTGCTTATTAATTTACAGGTTGAACAACACCTCCTGACTTGTCAACCTCCCTGGATCAGCAGGTGGCCGGGTACTTGGCAGCCCGGCCGCCTGCTGATTTTTTTTTGTGCACAAGGCATGGTGCAAAATATTTCCCTCAAGTATTAACGCTACATAACGTTACATTCGTTATGGTCAGCCTGGCCCCACCTTGCTTGTATCACCACCAAACACGCCCCGGTTAGCCCACAACCCCTGCGCATGAATCCTTTTGCCGGTCCACGCATTAAAAAAATAGCATAGTGCAAATTTTTTAATGCACTGGCATAAATATTGCTATTTGGTGCCCTTACAATAGCAAGGGGGCAGTGTATGCGGGGTTCACGGTGCTGCTCAACCAGATCGGGGTCAGCTTTGACATGATCGACCGGGTGATCATCACCGGCGGTTTCGGCCAGTTTCTCGACATTGACAAATCCGTAACCCTGGGCCTGCTGCCCGACATTGACCGGGAAAAATTCCATTATTACGGAAACTCCAGCATCGGCGGCGCCTACATGGCACTGCTGTCTGCAGAGCACCGGCAATCAGCCGGCGAGATCTGCAATGCCATGACCTACATGGATTTTTCCACAAACACGGCGTTTATGGATGAATTCACATCCGCACTGTTTCTGCCCCACACCAACCTGGAGCAGTTTCCGACCGTGTCGGCAAAAATGCGCGAAACCGCCAACTAGACCGACGGGCGTGCAAAAATCATTGACAGCGCCGGCGGCTTCGGTGTACATGGCCTTGGAATCGCAATATGAAATTGCCCTTGTCAATCTTTCTGATTTTTCATTTACACGAACTTAAAAAACCAAGCCGGGAAGGCTTTGCTCGCTCTGAAGGGCGCTCAGGCCACCCGGCTTTTTTTTATGGTTTTTCAGAAGGAAAGGATCAGGCAATTGAAAATATTACGAATTTTTGCATGGCCCGTAGCGGCTGCGCTAATGACAATTTCAGCGCCGGCGGTTTCCGGCGCTGAGGAGCCGGAGCAGCCGGCTTATCAAATGGAGGAAATCGTGTTTACAGGCGCTCAGATTCCGTCACCCGAGGCTGACACCCAAACCATCCGGATGGAATCGGCCGGCCGGGCCGTGGTCACCACCGTGCCGGATGCCATGGACACGGCCGCGGGCATTGACATCCAGCGCCGGGGCATCCTTACCCCCAAAAACAGCCAGGTGCGCCTGCGGGGGCTGGATGAAAGACGCTCCCAGATTTTGCTAAACGGCCGGCCCTTAAACGGCACCGGGGTCATGGGCGGCTATTTCGTGGACTGGACCGCCCTGTCCACCCAGCAGATTGACACCGTGGACATTACCAAGGGCGCGTTTTCCGCCAAACACGGAAACAGCCTGGGAGGCGCGGTGAGCATGACATCCCAAGCCCCGGACAAGGATTTTGAAGCCCGGATTGCAACCGGTTACAAGCGATACAACACATTTTCCGCAGATGCCTCGGTTTCCGGCCGGCAGGACGCATTTGCTACCAGCTTGTCTGCCGGCCACAAACGCACCAACGGGCACCTGCGAAACAGCGGGGCGGAGCGCACGGATGTTTCCGGCCGTTTTCACTACTTCTGGGGCGATGATGGCGAACTGCAGCTCTCCGTGCGCCACAGCACGGGCGATTACGAGATGCCCGTGGAAAACCGCAAAAACATGGCCGATTATGATTCGGATTTTCCCGAGCATGCCGGCGACTATCTGGCCGGGCCGGGAATCAAATTTCCCGGCAGCGACAGCCACGGCGACCGCAGCTTTTTTCACAAGGAGCGCACAGAGGCGGATTTGCGCGCCCAAAAACAGATCGGTTCCCTGGATTCTGAACTGATCACCTATATCAACTACGAAGACCGCACAGACACCCTCTATTCCCGTCAAACCGGGGAAAAGATCCTGGAACGCGATGCGGTCCCGGACCGGTCCTGGGGCTGGAAAACCAATTTTGCCAGACCAGGAAAAGATCACCAAATCGGATTCGGGGCAGAAGGAAATTATCTGGGATACGGCGGCACGGACAACACCTATAACCGGCCGGGGTATTTTCCCAAGCCACCTGCAGACGGAGATGATGACTGGGATGCCACCCGGTGGCACGGCGTGTACGTGGATGACACCTGGGATGTAAGCCAAAAAACGGATCTTTATACAGGGCTTCGCTATGACGATTACAAGGGCGACCGGACTGTGGATGCGGTGACCGGCTACAATGCCGCAGGCAAGCCCCTGGGTTTTGAGGACCGGGAGGTGGATTTTCACGAAGGGGTGGTTCAGCCGAAACTCGGCCTTGTCCACAGCCTGCAGCCCTGGCTTTCGGTCTACGGCCGGGCCGGCCGGGCCGCCCGGTTTCCGGACAACCCGGCATTTTACTGGTATTATGCGGGATACCAGCCGGAGCTGGATTCCCGGACAAATGTCACCCGAAAGGACCTCACCTATGAAGACGCCATGCAATACGAGGCCGGGGCCGAATACACCGGGCTGAAAAATCTCACTGTGTCGGCCACCGTGTACCACTACAGGGTTAAAGACTATATCCGCTGGATTTTCGGCTATGCCCCCAGCCGGGTGGTTTACAATGTGGACCGGGTGGACTTTACAGGCGCGGAAATCGATGCCGCCGCAACTTTAACAAAGCACATCAGCGCATTTGCCAATTTTGCCTGGCAGGACACGAAAAAACACGGCGATGTCCTGGATGCCAGCAACACGCTTTCCGATTCCCTGCCCGAGCTGCCGGAATACAAGTTTAACTGCGGGCTGTCCTGGCAGCGGCCGGACGGGGCCATGGCCCGGGTCAAACTGCGCTGGGTCGATAAACGGCAGGTGCCCTACATAGTAAATCCAGCCAACTCCGGCGGTGAAAGCAGCCCGGACGGAGCCGCCCGGTTTGCCGACACAACAGCCGAACTGCGGGAAATGGATGATTTTATCACCATGGATTTGTTTTTCAAGTACCCGGTATTTGCGCACCTGGACTGCACCGGCTTTCTCACCGGGGGGATTGAAAACCTCATGGATGAAACGTATCAGGAGGAATATGATTTTCCGGCACCGGGCCGAAGCTTTCACATCGGCGCGGAGCTGGTCTTTTAAACTTGATGGCACCGGAAAAAGTCTCAAATCGGAGATAACCGCCAACCAATAAACAAATAACTTATTGATTTTACTTAACACTTAATCACTTAAAACTTAACACTGCCTGTAAAAAAGACT